>LUYY01000316.1 GCA_001603415.1 Bacteroidales bacterium Bact_07
GAACTAAATTCTGTTTTGTTTGTTTATCTTTGCTAGTTCAACTAAACGATGTATTTATGGCTTACAATTTACTTAAAGGTAAGAAGGGACTTATTTTTGGTGCCTTAAATGAGAAATCCATTGCGTGGAAAGTGGCAGAACGAGCCTACGAGGAGGGTGCTGAGGTTGTTCTCTCAAATACCCCTGTGGCTCTCCGTTTTGGCAATGTTCATGAACTTGCTGAACGCATGAACACAGTGGTTATTCCTGCCGATGCTACAAACATTCAGGATTTGGAGAACCTGATTGACCAAACCATGGAACGGTTTGGCGGTAAAATCGATTTTATTCTTCACTCTATTGGAATGTCACCAAACGTTCGTAAGGGTAGAACCTACGACGATTTGGACTACGATTTTTTCCTGAAAACACTCGACATTTCGGCGATATCATTCCATAAAATATTGCAAACTTGCTGGAAAAAGGATGCCATTACCCATGGAGGGTCGGTTGTAGCTCTTTCCTACATTGCTGCTCAGCGCACACTTTACGGCTATAACGATATGGCCGACGCCAAGGCTTTGCTCGAATCCATTGCACGCAGTTTTGGTTACATTTACGGCAGGGAACGTGGGGTTCGTATCAATACCGTTTCGCAGTCGCCAACTGAAACCACAGCCGGTGGCGGTGTTATGGGATTCGATGCTCTGCTTGATTTTTCGGATCGCATGTCGCCTTTAGGCAATGCCAGTGCCCTCGATTGCGCCGATTTTTGTATAACCCTTTTTAGCGATCTAACCCGTAAAATTACCATGCAAAACATATACAACGATGGTGGCTTTTCGAGTATGGGTATGAGCAACAGGGCTATGGCAGTTTACAATCGTAACCTGGAAGAATGTAAAGACTGTAAGTAGCATTTAGATAATAAAAAAGCCCGCCTTTTGGCGGGCTTTTTGTTTATCCCAGATACGATTTTAGTAATTTGCTACGTGAAGTGTGACGGAGTCGACGGATTGCTTTTTCTTTGATTTGGCGAACGCGTTCACGTGTAAGTCCAAACTTTTCACCAATCTCCTCAAGGGTCATCTCCTGGCAGCCTATTCCAAAGAAAAGCTTAATAATATCCCTTTCCCTCTCGGTTAAAGTGGCTAAGGCTCGCTCAATTTCTTTACTGAGCGATTCGTTAATTAGCCCACGATCGGCGCTGGGTGAGTCGTTGTTCACCAGTACGTCTAATAAGCTGTTGTCCTCTCCATCAACAAAAGGAGCATCAACCGATACATGACGGCCACTAACGCGTAGCGTGTCGTTAACTTTTTCCTTGGGGAGTTCAAGTAAATCGGCCAACTCCTCGGGCGAAGGAGTACGCTCGAATTCCTGTTCGAATTTTGAAAACGCTTTGTTAATTTTGTTCAGTGAACCTACCTGGTTAAGAGGTAGGCGAACAATACGCGATTGTTCTGCTAATGCCTGAAGGATGGATTGACGAATCCACCATACCGCATAGGAAATGAATTTGAAACCGCGGGTTTCATCAAACTTCTCAGCAGCTTTAATAAGACCAAGATTACCCTCGTTAATGAGGTCGGGTAAACTTAATCCTTGATTCTGGTACTGCTTGGCTACCGAAACAACAAAACGTAGATTAGCACGTGTTAATTTCTCCAGCGCTGCCTGATCGCCTTTCCGAATACGCTGGGCAAGTTCTACTTCCTCCTCAACCGTGATAAGGTCTTCCTTACCAATCTCCTGTAAATACTTATCGAGCGAAGCGCTCTCCCTGTTAGTGATTGATTTAGTGATCTTTAGTTGTCTCATCCGACCCTTATATTTAGTGCAAAATTACTACAAACGCCAGTTAATATCAAGAAAAAAAATATGTTAAACAAAATAAATCGGCTACGTTGTAACGTGTTCAGTTAAAACGTAGCCAGTTTTAAAATGTTTCATTTATTGTGTAAAAATCTAATAATATTTAGTTAACACCAATTGCATAGTATGCAACCACACCATTGGGGTAAACCCCTTCAATTAGTACACCACCCGAAGAGATGCTGAGCACACGCTTTAAGTCGTCGATGTTTCGAATTGGGGTGCGATTCATTCGGGTGATAATGTAACCCTTCTTAATGCCACCTTCCTTGAGTTTGCCATCGCGTAGCTCAACAATTTGTAAACCATAATTTAGGCCGAGTTCCTGTTTCTGCTTATCGGTTATTTCCCTGAAATCGGCTCCAAGGCTACTAAGCGTATCATCGGTTTTTACTACGCCTAAACCACCTTTTAGGTTACGTAAGGTAACGGAGAAATGTTTCTTTGAATTATCTCTATTTACAACAATATCAACCTGCTGGTTGGGGCGGTATCGGCTAATTTGTTCCTGTAGTTGAGCAGTACTATTAACGTCAACTCCATTAACCGATAGAATAACATCGCCAGGTTTAATGCCAGCAGCATCAGCTGCTCCTCCATTTTCAACATCGAATACGTAAACACCTTTTATTTCTTTAATACCTTTTTCTTTAGCAAGTTCAGCAGTAAGTTCCTGAATTCTAACGCCAAGTATAGCACGTTGAACCTCTCCGAACTCAATGATATCAGTAACAACCTTTTTAACGATGTTTGAGGGCACAGCAAAGGCGTAGCCAGTGAACGAACCCGTTTTAGATGCAATAGCAGTGTTAATACCAATAAGCTCACCCTTGAGATTAATTAATGCACCTCCACTATTGCCAGGGTTAACGGCAGCATCGGTTTGGATGAATGATTCTATGGCAAAATCACGTCCGCTTAAGATATTGATATTGCGTGCTTTGGCGCTTACAATGCCTGCAGTAACCGTAGAGGTAAGGTTAAAGGGGTTGCCAATTGCCAGTACCCACTCGCCAACCTTGATATTATCGGAGTTGCCAAACGAAAGGAAGGGCAAATCGGTAGCATCAATTTTAAGCAAAGCTATGTCGGTACTTGGATCGGCACCTACAAGTTTTGCTGTAAACTTACGCTTGTCGTTAAGCACAACAGTGATTTCGTCGGCATTTTCAATAACATGGTTGTTGGTTACAATAAAGCCGTCGTGGGTTAAAATAACACCTGAACCTGAGCTTTGCACCTTTTGGCGGGGCATGTAGTCGCGAGGTCCAAAAAAGAAATCGAACAATGGGTTACCAAATGAGTAGTCAACAGACTGGGTAAACTCAGTGGTTACGTGAACTACTGCATCAACCGAATGTTCTGCAGCCCAAGTAAAATCGGTAGATGAAGAATCGGGTGTAAACGCTCTTGTTACCTGAACGGGAGTGTTTTGGGTTACTAAATTCTCGTTGACATTCGATTTCAATACATGATTACTTAAAAAGATAGCCAGTAAGCCACCCAGTGTAGCATATATTACCGGTAGTATGAATTTTTGTGCTTTCATAGTCTAATTTTTTAATGGTTTCTGCTAATTTAAATATCAAAAAAAATACCTTGTGTAACTGATTAACAAATGTTAACCAGTAAGGTGCCAATTTTTCATGTTTTTAAAAAAAGACCACGACAATATTTAATGTGAGTTAAACCACATTCTGAAATTTTGGCATATTGTTATATGATTAGTAAGGGAGAAAGTTGAACGGGATATGAATTATTTCGGAGAAGGTTTCGCCCGATTCAAGCATATCGTCATCAATACTTTTGTAGTACCAGTTAACCTGAATAATTTTCTGATCCCTTTTGATATTTTGCAGCAATGAGAGAATTTCTATTAATTTCTTTGAAGCGGCGGTGTTAAAGTAATCGAGTTTAAAAGTAAGTGTTGTTTCAGGATTTGGATTGTTTACGTATTCTTTAAACCATTCGATTATTGGCTCAAAGAATTCCTTAGGGTTTTCAGGCATAATTTTTCCGTAAAACTCAAATCGGCCTCGCTCTTTATCCAGCGTAACTTCAGGGGTATCGCTGGTTTCCAACAACTTCAACGGTTTCATCCTTTCATGGTTTATTAGATAGTACAGCAAAAAACGTCAACAAAATTATGAAAAATGGCACTGAAAACTAAATGAGTGGGCAATTAATTTTACCCTCAAATACTTCTTCTGCCGGACCTTCAAGCCAAATATTTACAAATTGTTCATCTTCTTGATTGAAATATACTTTTAGGAGTCCGCCTAGTGCTTCCACTTCAATAGGTGATTGATTGATATCGAAGTAGTGGGAGTATGCGATGGCCGATGCGGTTGCTCCGGTGCCACAAGCTAGGGTTTCGGCTTCCACACCCCGTTCGTAGGTGCGTATTTTTATTTTTCCCGGGCTTACTTCTTGGATAAAGTTCACATTGGTGCCACCATCATTAAAGTTGACGCTTTGCCTAATAAGCCGCCCTTCCCGCTCAACATCAACATTATTTACATCCCGAACCATGGTAACGTAATGCGGTGAACCTGTATTTATAAAGTAGCAATCGTCCAAGAGTTCAATAGATTTAACATCAATCATCTTTAGCTTTATGGAACCATTGGCATTGTATATGGCAGTATGTATTCCATCAATGCCATAAAAGTTGAATGCTGGTTCGTTTGTTAGTCCAATTCTTTTAGCAAACGCAGCAAAGCATCTGCCTCCATTGCCACACATGGTCGATTCGTTTCCATCGCAATTAAAGTAGCGCATGAAAGGTGATTGATCGTGGGTTTCCAGTAGTATCAATCCATCGGCACCAATGCCAAAATGCCTGTCGCATAACCATTTTACCAAAGGAACTGTAGGTGTAAAGTTTTGATCACGGTTGTCGATCATTATAAAATCATTACCCGCTCCGTGGTATTTGAAGAATTGAAGCATCATGTGTGAATGTAAAATATATACTACAATATTCGGCAAAAATTCCGAACCGCCCAATATTTAAGAGACAAAAAAGGGAAAATGGAAATTTATTTTGGATCGATTTTGAAGCCAACTACAAGAATATCATCAACTTGGGGGAATTTAGTGCCAAGCCAATCTTTTAGGGTATTCTTAAGAATTTCACGTTGTTGGTCTGGAGGTAGAATTGAAATACCGGCCAGCAAATCGAT
>LUYY01000053.1 GCA_001603415.1 Bacteroidales bacterium Bact_07
ATTTTGAAACATTTTGTGAAACAGAAGTTTTAGTTTAAAAAACAATTTAACTATTAATTAGCCTTTTATTAAACCCTAAAACTTTAAATTTGTTAATTATTGCAATTAAATGCACAAGCAAGCCTCCCAAATAAAAGAAAATCCTGCGCAACGGATTAAGACTAAACTGGCTCTAATCCCTGTTGTTCTTGGATTGGGTGTAACCGGAGTAATGCTTTACAACGAGTTTGACCCCAAGGCGTTTGATGTAATTAATTTTACAGGGAAATCGATCTTATGGATAATGCTGGCTTGGCTCTTCATGCTGGGGCGCGATATGGGTTATACTTTACGTTTAATGGTATTAAGCGACGGAAAGTTCAGGTTCTGGAAAGCGTTAAGGGTTATTCTACTTTGGGAATTTACCTCAGCAATCACACCTTCTGCTATTGGTGGAACCAGCGTAGCCATTGTTTATGTCAATAAGGAAGGGTTAAACCTAGGCCATAGCTCTGCCCTGGTAATGATTACCTCGTTCCTCGATGAACTATATTTTGTGGTGATGTTCCCTCTGCTAGTATTGCTTGCCGGTTATCATGGTCTTTTTGATATTGGCTCCACTGGTAGTATGGCCAAAGAACTTCTAACGTTTAGCATTATAGGCTATTCCTTAAAATTTGTCTGGGTATTAATGTTAGTTTACGGATTGTTTTTCAACCCTCGTGGATTAAAATGGTTGTTGCTTTTAATTTTCAAACTCCCATTCCTACGGCGATGGAAACATGGCGCAAACCGTGCTGGGTCCGACATTATTAACAGTTCAATGGAATATCGCAACAAGCCAGCATCGTTCTGGGTAAAGGTAGTTTCGGCATCGTTTTTATCTTGGTCATCACGTTTTATGGTTGTTAATGCAATTCTAATGGCGTTTTTTAGCATTGAACACAACCTGCTAATTTTTGCCCGCCAACTTGTGATGTGGATAATGATGCTGGTAAGCCCGACTCCAGGCGGAAGCGGCTTTGCTGAGTTTATTTTCACCCGTTACCTTTCCGAGTTTATTCCGGTTGAGGCATCGCTCCTCATACCTGTTTCAATAGCCATGGCGTTGCTTTGGCGCCTTATAAGTTATTACCCTTACCTTATTGTTGGTAGCATAATTTTCCCCCGTTGGGTACGCCGTCATTTCATCAAGTAAAGACTATTTCCTACCAACTCACTCTAAAACCTTTTGGTTTCAAAAGTTGTTTAAGTTCATGTATAAAACATTCTCTTTATGGTTTACTACTTTATAACCGGCACAAGCTCGGGCATTGGGCTTGCATTAACCCAACAGCTATTAGGCCAAAAAGATGCCTATGTTATTGGTTACTCCCGTCGAAATGCAATTAATCATAGCAGGTATAAACACATTGAGGTTGATTTTAGCCAGCCGGGATCCGCAAGGGAAGTTGAAATCCCTGAATACCGGAACGCCAAGCATATTGTACTTATTAACAATGCAGGTATCTTGGGCGATGTAAAACCTATTGGTAAAATTGATAACGAACTGCTTGAAAAAACATTTATGGTAAATACCATTAGCCCTGCAATACTAACAAACAGGCTGCTATCGGCTTACCTACCAATATCGGATTCCATCATCGTAATCAATATTAGCTCAGGCGCGGCGCGCCATGCTGTTGAATCGTGGAGCGGTTACTGTGCATCCAAAGCAGCCATCGACATGTTTTCGATGGTACTGCATGCTGAGCAGCAATTGATTGATAACCGAAAGGTTAGGGTGATTTCTGTGGCACCGGGTATTGTTGATACCCCTATGCAAGACTCAGTACGACAGGTTGACCCATCCTACTTTCCTCAATCGGAAAGATTTCATCAGTACAAGCAAAAAGGCTTATTGGCCCCAAGTGAGCAGGTGGCAAAAAAAATCGTTGAGCTTATAGGTAACCCGCCCAACGATCCCATTATTGATTTACGTACTATTTAATTACCCAGTTCCTTAATATACTTAATCATCGACTCAAAGATAAGTCGGCCGTCGGTATTGCCTAGTTCATCATCCGAGGCGCGTTCGGGGTGTGGCATCATACCAAAAACGTTACGTCGCTCATTACATACACCTGCTATATTCTCCACAGAACCATTAGGGTTGGCACTTTCCGATACCACACCATTCTCGTCGCAGTAGCGGAAAAGGATTTGGCCATTTATTCGCATTTGGGCAAGGGTATCCTTATCGGCATAGTAACGCCCTTCGCCATGAGCAATGGGCACTTTCAATGCCCTTTCACGGGGTAAATATTTGGTTAGAGCAGTGTTCTTGCTATCGGGAACTAAGTAAATGTTTTTGCAAATGAACTTTTGACTGTTGTTATGGAGTAAAGCCCCAGGTAAAAGCCCGCTTTCGCAAAGAATTTGAAAACCATTGCAAATGCCAAACACATAACCTCCATTATTGGCAAAATCAATAACCCTATTCATGATTGGGGAAAACTTTGCCAATGCTCCTGAGCGTAAGTAATCGCCATAGGAGAAACCACCGGGTAAAATTATCACATCAATATTAGGGTCAAAATCGGTTTCCTTGTGCCATAGGACTACCACCTCTTGCTCAAGAATTTCCTTGATTACATAAACTGTATCCTGATCGCAGTTAGAACCAGGAAATACTACTACTCCAAACTTCATGCTATTGCCATTAATATGCGTCAAAGATAGCCAATATTATAAAATCGTCAAAATTAGGTTTGAGCCTGACACTTTTTTGGCGTAACTTTGATAATCAATTTTAAAATAATGATTAAAAATATTTTACGGTTTGGGGCAATAGCTTTAGTATTTGCCATAATGTTTTCGGTGCTTTTTTTGATTTACAGCACTATTACCTTTTATAATCCCGATCAAGAGATTGAACTCCAATCCTCAGTAACTCCTGACACACTTAAGGTTAATACTGCTTATAGTTTAATTACCTGGAATATTGGCTATGCAGGTTTGGGCGATAACATGGACTTTTTTTATGATGGGGGTAAGCAAACCCGCGATACCAAAGCCAGAACTCTTGAGAACCTCGACTCCATCAAAAAATTTTTAACACAAAATCGAACCGATTTTATTATACTCCAGGAAGTAGATTTTGAATCGCGTCGATCATACCACTTCAATCAAGTTCAAGCTATTGGCCAAGCGTTAAACTACTTCACATTCTATGCTACCAACTATCAGGTTTCATTTGTTCCTGTACCCCTTAACAATCCAATGGGTAAGGTTAATTCGGGCATAATGACATTAAGCCGCTATACTCCACAAAATGCTAAAAGAATTCAGCTGCCGGGCTTATCGCCATGGCCTAACAGGGTTTTTAATTTACGGCGATGCTTGCTGATTACTAGATTTCCGATGAATAACGGGCGCGAGTTTGTTCTTATCAATACCCATAACTCAGCATTTGAGAACGATAGCCTTAAGCTGGAAGAAATGAATTTTATCCGGCAAATCGCTTTGAACGACTATGAAAAGGGAAACTATGTGATAGTTGGCGGCGACTGGAACCAGTTGCCCCCAAACTTTGCCCCCGATAAATTTGGGAATGCTTACGAAACCAAGGCATTCAAACCATTATCAATTGACAGCGGTTTTATGCCCACCGGTTGGCAATGGGCTTATGACCCCGCTTTACCTACAAATCGTTACCTCGAAAGACCTTACAGCAAAAGTTGTAGAACAATAATTCTCGATTTCTTTTTGCTTTCACCAAATATTCAAGTATCTGATTTATCGACCATCAATCTAAATTTTAGGTATTCTGACCATAATCCGGTTAAGCTTACCTTTACCCTAGGTTCAATACAATAGTATCAATGTAAAATGCTTTCTAACAATCCATATAGTGATGTTAGTCAAAGTTAATACTATCTTTGCCATTTAGATTTTGTTTGTATTTAAGAAAAATCTATATTTAGCTGATTATTGTTGACGATATCTGCCAAATGAGATAATGCCAAGCCAGCGTATGCAGGTAACTGACCAGGATCTACAGTATTTTATAAATACTATCAAGAGTGTCTCAAAGTACGACTTTTCAGAGTATTCGGAGAAGTCGCTAAAACGTCGTTTACAAAAGATATTAGAAGATTACAACCTCGACTTAACCTCGCTACTTACGTCGCTGCGCCTCGATAAAGATTTTCTGGAGAAGGTAGTAAAGGAAGTTACCGTTAATACCACCGAGCTGTTTCGCGACCCGCCGGTTTGGCATTTGCTGCGCTCGCGCATACTCCCTCGATTCAAGAACAACAAAACCATTAACATATGGCATGCGGGCTGTTCCACCGGCCAGGAGGTTTACTCCATGATGATTCTCCTGAACGAGATGGATATGCTCGACAAAGCAAAAATCTTTGCAACTGACTTAAACTCCGATGTGCTGGAGGCTGCCAAGCAAGGTGTTTACAAGTACCGCTTCAACCTGGGTTACCTCGATAACTTTGACAAGGTAATCAAACAGAATCCCCTCAACTTTGAGGAGTATAACGATGTGCCCTACGAAAAGTACTTCGATATCGATAAGGTTAGGGACACCATTACCATGAAAAAGTTCTTAACCGAGCGCCCCATTTTCCGTAAACACGATCTTGTGGTGGATGGCAACATCTTTTTTGCCAAGTTCGATCTTATACTTTGCCGTAACGTAATCATCTACTTTAACTACTCGCTCCAGAATAAGGTTTTTGAACTTTTTCATAATAATCTTTACCCCAAGGGCTTACTCCTGCTTGGCATGCACGAAACCATACTTGGCCCTTGGGCCTCTCGTTTTGAACGATTAGGACAGGCTTACATTAAAAAATAGATTACACCATGAAGGCTTTTGCTAACATGAAATTGGCTCAAAGGATACAACTAACCATTATTACCTTAATGGTAGTACTTTTTGCATTTGCAGGGTTAACCCTTAACTACTTTTCCAGGACCCGAACCATCAGCAATGCTATTAAAGAGGCCAATACTTACATCGACCGCTTAATTGACATAACAACCCTTATAGAACAAAAAACAGGTAAGGGGCTTTCATCCAACGATCTCTTTGAGCTAAAACCTTACTTTGCTAAACCCGCGTTTAATAGAACCGATTACCCGGCAATAATCTCAAAAAACGGTGAATACCTACTGCACGCAACCCGGCAGGGAGCAAGACTTCCTCTTAAAACTGTCCAAGAAATTAAAACCCTAAAATCAAACGAGGGCTACCTCAACTACCTCGATATTACCGATGACAATACTGAGGAACGAATACTTGTTTACAAGTACTTCAAGCCATACAATGCTTATTTTACTATTTCCATTAGTCCAACCGAAGTTCTTGAACAGGTCAAGACCAACAGGCGAGTTATGATCATCATCGTTATACTTGCCTCACTAATATCGGCTTTGGTTGTTTCGCTGCTCCTTAAACCAATCGCTAAACAGCTGGCTCATCTATCGGTTCGACTAAAGCAATTAGCACTGGGAGAAATACCCACAAAAGTTAAGATAACCGATAAGAGCGAACTTGGAAACCTTTCTGAATCGTTAAATGGGTTAATTGACGGGCTTAAAAGCACCTCTGAATTTGCCCGGCAAATTGAGCAAAACAAACTCGATTTCGAATTCAAGCCTCTTAGTAAGAACGATCAGCTTGGAATGGCTCTACTGCAAATGCGCGAGAGTTTAAAACGTGCCCAGCAGGAAGAAGCTAAACGGAAGGAAGAAGACAATATTCGTTCGTGGATAAATACCGGACTTGCCAAGTTTGGCGATATCTTACGCCAAAACAATAACAACCTCAACCTGTTGGCTGATAGCGTAATTCAAAATCTGGTTAACTACCTCGATGCCAATCAGGGGGGCATATTCATGTTTAAGGATTACGAATCGGAAAAATACCTAGAACTTCTCTCGGCTTTTGCATACAACAGGAAGAAATTCCTACAAAAAACTATCATGCTTGGCGAGGGCCTTGTAGGCACATGCGCTGTTGAAAAGCAAACTATTTACCTTAAGGAAATCCCCAGCGACTATATCGCTATAACTTCAGGGTTGGGTGAGGCTACCCCAACCTCGCTGCTTATTGTTCCCCTGAAACTTGAGGATGAAATTTTTGGTGTAATTGAGATTGCCTCGTTCAACGAGTTTGCCCCTTACCAAATTGAGTTTGTTGAAAAGGTTAGCGAGAGCATTGCTGCAACCCTCAACTCGGTTAAGAACAACATCCGAACCCGTGAACTACTTGAGCAATCGCAACAGCAACGCGAGGAAATGGCTGCCCAGGAAGAAGAGATGCGCCAAAACATGGAGGAAATGCAGGCCACCCAGGAGGAGATGCAGCGTAAGAACCTTGAACTTGAAATCATAACCTCGGCCATTAACCAATCGTTAGTTTCCTGTTCGCTCAACGATGATGGATATATTATTGATTCCAACATTGTGATGCAGGAAATGACCGGGTACAGCAAGATAGAACTCGAAGGCAAGTTACTTGAAAGCCTGATTGATGAAACACAACGTGAGGAGTTTAGTAAACTTTGGAAATCGGTTCTTAACGGACAATCCATCAACACAACTCTTCACCTCAAAGGTAACAACGACAGGGAACTTTACCTCCTTGCCACACTCACTCCCGGGTTTGACCCAATGGGACTTCTCATTAAGATATTCCTTGTAGGGCACGATATTACAGAGTCTAAGAAACTGGAATTAATGACCCAGCAGCAAGCTAAAGAGATTGAGAAAAATATAAAGCGAATTAAGGAAGAACAAGAGATATCGAGCCAACGCCAACGTGAGATGGAAACTCTGCTCAAGGCGCTTGACCAAAACTGCCTGGTTTCTATTATTGAGCCCGATGGGCTAATCACCTATATCAACAATAAAAATGTTGAAGTACTGGGCGACAAGAAGAGTGATATTGAGAACCACTACTTACAGGATATTGACTATACAGCCAAAAATAAACCAAAGGAATTTGAACGGTTTTGGAAATCACTTCATAAGGGAATTAAGCAAACCCGAGAGTTCTCGCTTAACGTTAAGGGTGAAATCCGCTGGGTTCTTGAGAACTACACCCCAATTATGGATGAAGCAGGAAACCTTTACAAAATAATTAATATAGCACTCGATATAACCGAGAACAAACGGAAAGAACAAGAACTAAACGGTGTTATTGAACAGCTAAAGCAACAGCTTAAGAAATAGCAAAGTATGACCATTCGATACGAAATAGGAATTGTTGACACACGGAACGTAATCAAAACGTTACTCGATGACTTTGGTTACGACTTTCGCGATTATGCCCTTACCTCATTCAAGCGGAGGTTGGAGTATATCATTTCGCTTTATGCACTTCGCGATGCCGATGGCCTTATTGCAAAACTTAAGAACAGCAAAGAGTTTTTAGACCAATTCCTTTACGACATTACTCCAGAAACCACTGAAATGTTCCGTGACCCATCGTTCTGGCGTATTCTAAGGGATGAAATTATCCCAGAACTTGTAAGAACCGGTACATCAAAACCACGTATTTGGTTGGCATCGTTCGATTCAGGTGAGGAGCTATACTCTCTTTCTATCCTGCTCAAGGAATTAAATTTGCTTAACGATGTTAACATTTACTGCAATGTACTTTCCGACCACACCATACAACGCATAACATCCGGTCGTCTTGACCCTAAGGATATGGAAGTGAACGAGGCAAACTACCAACGTTTTAACGAGAAGAGTAAATACGCCTCATACTATAGAACCGAAGGTTCCAGTATTGTTTTTGATGTTAGCCTTATTAAGGATGTGAATTTCATAAAGCAGAACACATTAATTGACGAAGATCCAGGCGCTCCAAAACTCATCATTTTCAGGAATCAGGCTATTTACTATAACCAGCTACTAAGCGAAAAGATTTTCGCCAAACTTACCAATAGCCTTGTTGCTGGTGGGTATTTAGCAATTGGAGTGAAAGAAACTTTGGAAAATACCAACGTTAGTAATAAATTTACTCTGTACAACGAGGCAGAAAGAATTTACAAGCGTAAAACCAACTAGTTTTTATGTACAAAGCAGTTATCATAGGCGGTTCGGCAGGAAGTTTTCAGGTAATTACCCGAATACTCCACGCTTTGCCCCCAAACTACCCGTTACCTGTTCTTCTTTGCCTGCATAGGTTAAAGCATGTTCGCAGCGGATTTGTTGAGGCGCTTTCCATCAAATCGGGCATTCAGATTATAGAACCAAACGACAAAGAACAAATCAAACCCGGTAAGGCGTATCTTGCCCCAGCCAACTACCACATGTACGTGGAACTAGGGAATAAAATTGCCCTTTCCACCGAAGAACCGGTTAACCATTCACGCCCCAGCATCGACCTTTCATTTATTACTGCTGCTCAGGTTTACCGCGAAAAACTGGTTGGCATAATACTATCCGGCGCAAATCGCGACGGAGCATACGGACTTAAAAAAATAAAAGACTTAGGAGGATTAGCCATTGTTCAGAACCCCGATGAGTGCCAGGTTCGAACCATGACCGAAGCTTCACTTAAAATGACACCTGTCGATTTTGTTTTCAATACAAACGAAATTATCAAATTTCTTCAAAACATTAAAGCATAAAAGTATAGGAACATGAAACCACTTAACCCTTCGAACCGATTTGTACCTGTTATAGTATTGCTTTTACTACTAGCAAGTTCACTTCTAGTATTTAGCTTACTATACAACACGGCTTTGGAAGCTGGTCAAAAAGTTTCGGTTTGGACTATTGTTCTCAGTCTTATTCCATTTTTACTGGGATTATGGTTCTACTTTATTTCAATTAAACAACGCAACCTAATCGACAGCCTTCATGCCCAAATCGAATCGCTAAAGGCACAGATCGAAACGTTCATGAAATCGCAAAAAAAAGAGACAACGCAAGAGGTTCGTAAGGAGATTGTGGATTACAAAAAATTACTCGAAAAAATTATTCCTAATGTTCCCGCCAACGATATTGAGAAATACGGTGAAACATTGCTTGCCAATATTGCCAAAACGGTTGAAATTGTTCAGGGTCAACTCTACCTTAAAGATTTACAAACTGAAGTATTCCGCTTTAGAGCCGGCTATGCATTCTTTTCCGAAACCACCCCACCCGAATACCGTGAGGGTGAAACGCTTGCCGGACAGGTTGCCAAAAATCAAAAACTAGTAAATATTGATAGCATACCCGAAGGATATATTTCAATCCTTTCCGGCCTGGGGAAAGGCTCACCCAAACACCTCATCATAGCCCCTATCATCTCGCCCGATAATAAAACAATTGGTATTTTTGAACTAGCATCTTTCAAACCATTTGGCGTTGAACACGAAGAACTTTTTACCCAGCTCGGACGTAAACTTGGAGAGATATTTAATGTCAATCAACAATAACTTACAGCGGCATGATCTCATTCGGCATTATATCGACCACTGACAGCAAACAGGTAATCCGGCAAAGGGTAACGCAGGCTTTTTTGGTTAGCCTAATGTTTCCCATTTTTGCATGGATAATAGATATCCTGGACAAAGGAATTCCTTTCAACCTTTCAAATATTGCCTATGTACACGCCACCAATCCATTACATTGGATTATTGACTTGGCTCCGTTTGTAATTTCATACGTTACATGGCTGCAACTAACACGCCATTACCGTCGAATTCTTATTCTTGAAAAGGAACTCCGCCAACGCGATGAGGATATTGAGAAAAATGCTCGCTTTGCCCAACGTATTGGCGAAGGCGATTACAATGCGCCCTTTCAGGTTGGAGGCGACGACGACATCTTAGGTAAATCGCTGGTGATAATGCGCGATAACCTGCTGGCAAACCAGAAAAAGGAGGCGGAGCAGAACTGGATAACCAAGGGGAAAGATGAAATATCGCACATCCTACGCCTGCACCACAATATCGACGAACTCTCATACGATGTTCTGGTTAAGCTTATCAACTACATAAGAACTATACAGGGTGCCATATACCTCTACGATGAAGAGAAACAGAAACTTGTTAACCTTGCCACCTACGCCTACAACCGACGTAAGTATATCAAGCAGGAGTTTCGCATTGGCGAGGGACTTATTGGCGAGTGCGCCTATGAACGAGAATTTATTTACCGAACTGAGATACCCGAGGATTACATAACTATTACCTCAGGTATTTTAGGCGATCGCAAACCCAAAAGTCTTCTGCTGGTACCTCTTATTACCGATGAAAAACTTGAGGGCGTTCTGGAGTTTGCCTCACTCGACGACGAAATACCCGAACTTACCATACGTTTCCTGAAAGAGGTTGGGGAGATTATCGCCCGCACCATCTTCAACCTACGCATAAACCACAAAACTGAAAAGCTTTTACAGGAAGCCCAGCAAATGGCGCAAGAACTCAAGGAAAACGAGGAGGAACTTCGTCAGAATGCTGAGGAAATGAAAATTACTCAGGAAGAACTTGAAATATCAAACGCTAAACTCGAAGCCAAAATCCAGGAGGTTGAAAACGCCCAAAAGCGTTTACATTCTCTCCTTGAAAATGCATCGGAAATCATATCGATATACAATAGCGAAAAGCAACTTACCTACATAAGCCCCTCCGTAACAAAAATTCTGGGTTACACTCCACAGGAAATGATGAGCGGCAAGGATATCGACCGCCTAACCCGCAAGGGCGAAGCCGCCTTCAACGAAATGTTTGAGCAACTCCTGGAAAATCCTCGTATTGCCATCACCATTCAATACACCTTTATGAAAAAGGATGGCGAAAAGATTTTCCTTGAGGTTACCGGACGCAACCTGCTCGACGACCCTGCCATTGGCGGTATTATCATTAACTCGCGCGATATTACTGAACGCAAACGGGCCGAGAAAGAGGAACGCATGCGCAGCAAAATGCAATCCCTTTCCGAAAACTCCCCCGATATCATCATGCGTCTCAACCCCACGGGTCAATTCTTTTATGCTAACCCCATGGTGGAGACCTACCTGGGTATCGACTACAAGGAACTTGTTAACCAAACTATCACGGCACTCGATGGTATTCCAGTACTCTCCAACTTTATTCGCGAAGCCATAAAATCCATTAAGGTTGAAAAGGAAAAGTACGAAGGCGAAATTACTTTTACCACCAATCGGGGCGAAACCGTAATGCACATTGTGGGTATTCCTGAATTCAACGAGAATGAACTGGAAACCATACTATTTGTAGCCCACGATATTACCGAACAAAAACAAACCGAGAGGGAAATTCAGGAAAAGAACCGCAAAATTACCGAAAGTATTAACTACGCCCAACGCATACAAACCTCAATACTCCCCAATAATAGGATTATTAGGCAGTACCTGCCCAAATCGTTCATATACTATCACCCCAGAGATGTTGTAAGTGGTGATTTTCCATGGTTTTTTACTAAAGACGATTTCATTTACATTGCAGCCGTAGATTGCACCGGCCATGGTGTTCCAGGTGCGTTGCTCTCATTCATTGGCTACTTTACCCTGAATAATGTGGTTGACCACGACTCATCGTACACAGCCGGGCAAATACTCGACCACCTACATTTTGGGGTACGCAAAACTCTAAAGCAAGACCGCCCCGATGCCGACGCCCGCGATGGAATGGATATTGCTTTCTGCAAAATCAATCCCAAAAACAAGGAACTCCAGTATGCCGGAGCTCATCGGCCTCTATATTTAGTCCGTAATGGCGAACTTACCGAGTTTAAAGGCGATCGCAAAGCTATTGGCGGCATACCCCATCCCAAGAAAGCCGAAGAGCCTTTTACCAACTATATTATTGAGTATAAGCCTGGCGACAGGGTATTCTTCTTCTCCGATGGCATTGTTGACCAGGTTGGAGGCCCAGAAAAGAAAAAGTTTGGTGCTCAAAGTATTCGTGATATCATTATGAACAACCAAAAAACACCAATTCACGAACTTAACGATGTGTTTGCAAAAGCCCTCACCGATTATCAGGGCGAAAATAAACAGGTTGACGACATACTTTTAATTGGTATTGAATTTTAAAAATGTAATATATTTGTAACTCATATAACTCATCGGGCTATGGATCGAAAAAACATTAAAGGGTTTCTTGAGTTCGTTTACGACTTTTACAAGTCGATGAAGGCTCATGAAATTACCCTCGTTTACGAGGGCGAAATAACCCATCAAATAACCAAAGCCTTCACCTCGCTTACCGAATCGAATATGGCTAAGGAGGAGGAGTCAAACTCCGTTCAAAAAAAGGTTTTCCATGTTATGGTGGAATGCCTCCAAAACATCAGCAAACATGCCGATAGTTTCGGATCCGATGACTTTCTCTTTGCCGGCCGTGGCATCTTCATGGTTAGCAAGGGCGACGAGGAATACCATGTTACTACCGGCAATGTGATTGAAAACTCAAAGATTGAGGAACTCTCAAAAATCCTTGATCATATCAATTCGCTCGACAAGGAGGGTTTGAAGCAACTCTACAAAACCCAAATGCGCGAAGGCCGCCTCTCCGAGAAAGGTGGGGCTGGTTTGGGTTTCATTGACATAGCCCGCAAAACCGGTAGAAAACTTGAATACCACTTCCTCCCTATCGACGAGGAAACCCATTTCTTTGTACTAACATCAACCATTTCACGATCAGAATAACTGTACCGATATGGAAACCATAAAAATAATGGGGACTGATGATACCCCAACCGTAATTTTAGATGCACAAAACGAGATCTTCGAAATCTCGGGACGTTCATTGCCCGAGGATGTTACTGCATTTTACGATCCCATTCTGCAGTGGCTCGAAGAGTATTCCGAATCGCCTAAGCCCAAAACCATTTTTACATTCAAACTGGTTTACTTTAACACCGCCAGCTCAAAGCTTCTCCTTGATATCCTCATGAAGCTCGAGCAACTTAAGGAAGCTGGTCACGATGTTCTCGTTCGTTGGTATTACCCTGAGGATGACGAGGACATGCAGGAAGCTGGCGAGGAGTATGCCGATATAGTTGACGTACCCTTTGAGCAAATAGGCTATACACTTAGCTAAGTTTTTGTTTATTGATATTTTGTAGCGCCAGTAAATAATGAGTGAGGAGATTCTCAAAGCGTTGATGCAACTCTTTGCAATTATTGCAAAGCAGGACGAAGGTGTTGAACTTAAGGAGCGGGACTATGTGATTAATTTCCTCACCCAACAGCTAAACGATGAGGCTGTTAAGGAATACATCCGCCTTTTCGACGAGCATGCAGGCCTGCTTGACAAGGATGATAACGCTGAGAACGACGAGGAAAAAGGGAAACGGAAACTCACATCGGTAAAGGACTCTGTTCGTATTTTGGGTATTTGTAAGAAAATCAACAAAACCCTTACCCAAAAGCAAAAAATTGTTGTTCTGGTGCGCCTTTACGAGTTGATTAATGCCGACCGTAAGTTCACCGAACAACGTATGGCCATAATAAATACCGTGGCCGAAGTTTTTAAACTCACCAAGGAAGAAATATCGGATATAGAAAATTTTGTCATCAAAAACGCTCCCGAAGAGTTAGATATCCCCAGCATTTTAACCATTCACGATAAGCCATTTACAGGCAAGAATTGCAAACACATTGGCACCGAAGCCCTTGACGGTTACATTTACATTCTTCAAATAAAAAGCGAAGACCTCTACTTCCTGCGATATACTGGCAATGAAGATATTTTCCTTAATGGACTTCCAATCCACAACCGCCGAATCTACCTTTTTGCCAGCGGGAGCTCACTCAAACTGCCTAAAGGAAAGCCCGTTTACTATACCGATGTAGTAGCCCACTTCCTGGCCGACTCTACATCTATTCGAATTTCGTACAGGGTAGAAAATGTTGGATTCCAGTTTAAAACCGGGGATATAGGTTTAAGAAATATATCCTTCTCCGAAGGGCATGGAAAGCTGGTTGGTATTATGGGTGCCAGCGGTGCTGGCAAAACTACACTACTCAATGTTCTTGCAGGTATCGAGAAACCTACTACCGGACGTGTTCTTGTGAACGGCTACGATCTTCACAATGAAAAAGAAAAACTTGAAGGTGTTATTGGAGTTATTCCGCAAGACGATCTGCTCATTGAGGAGTTAACCGTATTTGAAAACCTCTACTATAACGCCAAGCTCTGCTTCAAGGATAAAACCGAGGAAGAACTGGTTGCCCTTGTCGATAAAACGCTTGCCAACCTTGGTCTTCTGGAACGCAAAAACCTTAAGGTAGGGACACCGCTAAATAAGATGATATCGGGCGGTCAACGCAAAAGGCTAAACATCGCCTTAGAGTTAATCCGCGAACCATCGATCCTATTTGTCGATGAGCCTACCTCAGGCCTTTCGTCGCGCGACTCGGAAAATGTGATGGACCTGCTCCGTGAGCTCACGCTCAAGGGGAAGTTGATTTTTGTTGTTATTCACCAACCCTCATCGGACATTTATAAAATGTTCGATAATATGGTAATTCTGGACACCGGTGGATACATGATTTACTACGGTAACCCGGTTGAGGCCGTAATGTACTTCAAGCGCCTTGATATGCAGATTAACAGCGATGTTGGTGAATGCCCGGTTTGTGGTAATGTTAACCCCGAACTTATTTTCAACATCATTGAGGCTCGCGTTGTGGACGAGTTTGGCCGTTACACCCCAACCCGTAAGGTTTCGCCTCAAAAGTGGGAGGAACTTTTCCGCGAAAACATCAAGATTACTCCCATTCCCGATGAGAAAGCCGAACCCCCAAGATCACTAAATATCCCTTCAAGAATAAAACAGTTCCTTATCTACACCAAACGCGACTTCATGTCGAAGATAAGTAATACCCAGTACATTGTTCTTAACCTGCTCGAAACCCCCATACTGGCTTTTATCCTGGCATACGTAATCCGCTACATCGCCGACCCGAACTCTAATGTTTATATCTTCTACGAAAACGAGAATATTCCTATTTACTTGTTTATGGCGCTTATTGTTGCCCTATTCATTGGCTTAACGGTAAGTGCTGAGGAAATTTTCCGTGACAGAAAGATACTTAAACGCGAAGCGTTCCTTAACTTGAGCCGATCGAGTTACCTTTTTTCCAAAATAACTCTACTGCTGTTACTTTCTGCCATTCAAACAGCTACGTTTGTATTGATTGCCAACAGCATCCTGGAAATCAGGGGCATGTACTTCGATTACTGGCTGGTGCTTTTCAGTACCGCCGTTTGCGCAAACCTGCTTGGTTTGAACATATCCGCCACATTCAACTCTGCTATCACCATCTACATTGTTATTCCACTGCTAATGATTCCCATGATGGTACTTTCAGGGGCCATGTTCAGCTTCGAAAAACTTAACCGTTCTGTTGGTAGTTTTAACAGGGTGCCCCTCATAGCCGAATTCATGATTACCAAGTGGGGATACGAGGCTCTTGTTGTTCACCAGTACAAGGACAATGCTTTTCAAAAAACTTTTTACGATATCGACAAGGTTATAAATAACGCCAATTACAAAATAGTTTACTATATCGACGAACTTGAAAAACGCGCTACCGATCTGGTTGATTTATTACCCCAGAAGGGTAACCCCGAAGCTCAAAAAAAGATAGCCGATAGGCTTGCTGTTCTGCGCAAAGCCATAATCAATGAAACTTCGTTTGAATCGCCTTCAATAACATTCGATAAGATCGATAAGTTAACCCCTGCTAACATTGACGAAACAACGGTTTACGCTATATTCGATTACCTCGATAAGTTGAAAAGCCATTACTCCGACATTTACAACACCCAATCGCAAAAGCGCGAACGCATGATAGCATTCCTTGTAAACAACAACAGGGAACTATACGAAGCCAAACGCAAAGCCTACCATAACGAGAGCCTTGCCGATCAGGCCACCAAAACCTTTGAAAAAAATAAAATTGTTCAGTACGGTGATGAACTTGTTCAGCAATACGATCCCGTTTACCGCGACCCCATCCCACGGCACCTGCTCGATTTCCGTTCACATTTCTTAGCTCCCCGCAAGCATTTCCTTGGCATGTATTTTGATACTTTCTGGTTTAACATAGTAGTCATTTGGATTATGACAGTAGTTCTTTACATAACCCTTTACTACGAATCACTAAAAAAATTGCTCGAATTTTTTGGGAAAATTAAAATTCCAGCT
>LUYY01000054.1 GCA_001603415.1 Bacteroidales bacterium Bact_07
TCTTCAAGGAACTTCTTGCTTGCTTCAAGATTTTCCTGAGCTATTTTCATTTCACGACGATTAAAGAAATCCTGAATATATTTGATGGCATCTTCATCGGTCATCTTGATTTTGGAAGAATCTTTGCTGTAAACATCTTGAATGGCACGGGCCATTGCCTTGTAGTTGATTTCGTCGAGCTTGGCATTCTTAAAGCTCCCGGCAATGTTTACACCAAGTGCATAGCTTAAACTATCGATTTCAGATTTTAGGATAACCTTGCCAACCTTGCTGTTGGAGTTTTGGCACGAGATAACTACAGGTATTGCTATGGCAGCAATAAATAAATTTTTTAGCTTCATGGTGATATTAATTTAAATTAGTTACTTACCAATAAATTCTCTGCGAAGATACTACACTTTTCGAATAAGAAAAAAATGTTAGCTTTTTTTGGGGATTTTAATGAACGGGAGTTTTCCAAGCCCTTACCATATGCCTTTTACCCGGAGGTCCCTGAAGCCTTTCAACGCTAAAACCTGCATCACGCAGATTCTGCTTAACCAATCCTTTTGCGGAATAGGTAACCAAAGCTCCATTTGGTCTTAAAGCATCGAATAGTTTTCGGAAGTTTTCAAGGCTCCACATCTCGGGCTGATCGTCTGGGGCAAAAGCATCAAAGTAAATTAAATCAAAGCTTTCGGTGGGTATCCACTGGGTATAATCGGCATAAATCTTAAAAACTGAAAACCAAGGCGAAATTTGAACCTTTTCGGTTGCAGGGGCCTTTACAATTTTACCCCAAAGGGTTGCACATTCCGGTTCAAGAATTTCGGCATAGCCGGTTGAGTACAGTATATCGTCCGATGGTGGGTATAGCTCAATGCCAAAATACCTAACCTCAACCCTGTATTTCTCAGCAGCATAAGCAGTAAGGGCAGCGTTTAGGCAAGTTCCTAAACCTACCTCAAGTAGGTCGATAGTATGGCGATTCGGCAAAATTGCCTCAAACCCTGATTTTATGAATACATGCATGGATTCAGTTAACGCTCCGTTCACGGAATGGTAACAGGCGTTAAATCTATCGCTGTATAATGTGGAACTGCCATCGGCAGTTTGAACAACCTTTAATCCATCCATGCCCAAAAGTTTAAGCAAAACTAACAAAAAAGCCGCTAATCAAATAGCGGCTTCATAACTATAATTGCAAGCATTTACTTTTTTACCTTAATTGAGCAGCCAACCGCTTTGGTTTCAGTAACAGCAGGCTTTTTGCCTGAGAGTAGGGCATCAACCGCATTTTCAACATATTTCTCTTTAACGGCCGAGGCATCCTTGTAGTTATCGTCAATTGTACCAATGTATTCGACAAATAGTTCATTTGCCTTTTTACTCAAAACAAAAACATGAGGAGTTCGGGCTGCTCCATAAAGTGGATAAACCTTTTGCCCCTCGTCGAAAAGGTAAACAAACGGAAAATTCTTTTGCTGAGCTCGCTCAACCATTTTATCGAACGAATCTTCAGGTACAACCTCAGGATCGTTTGAGTTTATGGCTACTACCGGAAATCCTTTAGGAGCATACTTTTTGTGTAAATCAATTATCCTATCCTCGTAGGCCTTTACAAAAGGGCAATGGTTACAGGAAAATATCACAATAAAACCTTTGACTTGAGGATAATCGGCCAGCGATACCATTTTGCCATCAACGTTTTTCAGGCGAAAGTCAGGGGCCTTATCACCAATTTTTAAACCCTGTGCATATAACCCAGCTGCCAAAAAAGTAGCCATAAGTATTAAAAATAGTCGTTTCATAGTTTTTTGTTTTAAGGTTTAACAAGTAAATCATCTATTGCATTTGTAATATCAGCAAGTTCAATTGGCCCTTCGTAGAAAAGCTTTTGACTTTTTCTGTAAATAAAAGTCGCCGGCAATGCACCACTCCAGGCAGGATTAACTTTGTTAATCCATTCATTCTGATTGGGATCGTCGAGCAATACCACTGGCAAAAGGTTAGTTCGGGATTTTACAAAGGGTATTAAGCTTTTTTCAAGCTGATTGGGAAAATCGAGGCTAACCATCAGGAATTTTACCTTTTTATCGGAATACACTCTGGCAGCCTCATCAAAGTGAGGAAACTCCTTTACACAGGGAGCACACCAGGTAGCCCAAAAGTTGATTATATATACCGTATCAGTATTTTTATTCAGCATGGGTTCCAACTTGCTAAAATCAATTACTTCAATTTTGTCGTAATTTAACTTCCTGCCAGTGTTGCAGCCGAGTAAAATGAGTGAAGTCAAAAAAATTAAAACCAATCGGTGCATACGTATTAACTTTCATTATAAACAATTTAATTCCATTTAGGTTCAAATAGCTTACTCTTGTTCTCGTCATCGAACATATTACATCAAGCAATTTGGTAATCATCAATCAATGTAATAAATTTGATTACTTAAACTTTAGCATGACAGATGTTGCAACCTTTGAAAAATATTTTGTTCTTTTCTGCTATCGCTTTGATTTCAGGATGTTCGTTAATACCCAAACCACCTGTTGCCGAACAACACGACACGCTTCTGGTAATGTTTGGTGACACGCGTATCGACCCTTACTACTGGCTACGACAACGCGAATCGCAAAAGGTTACCGATTACCTATTGGCGGAGAATGCTTATACCTACGCAATAATGGAGCCTACCCTAAGTCTGCAAGACCGATTGGTGGCTGAAATGCGTTCGCGCAAGCGAGGCGATGACGTTACGGTTCCCGTATTTATGAATGGTTACTACTATTACATCCGATACGAGGAAGGCAAAGAGTATCCCTTAAACTGCAGGCGGAAGGGTTCCATGAATGCACCCGAAGAGATAATACTTGATGAGAATGAGGTTGCTGCTGGCCACCGTTACTGTCAGGTCGCCAGCATTGATATTTCACCCGACAACCATATTATGGCATTTGGAGTTGATACCTTAGGCAAGCGGCTCTTTACCATATACTTCAAGGATTTGGAATCGGGACGAATTTTAGAACATAAAATTGAGAATACCACCGGGGAGGTAGCCTGGACTAAAGATAGCCGTTTTGTTTTCTATGCCTTTAAGGATAGTACACTTAGGCCCTCAGCTATTTACCGCCACGATATACTTCAACCATTCGACGACGTTCAGGTATTCAGGGAATTCGATAAAACTTTCCGAACGCATGTATTTACCACTAAATCGTACGATTATGTAATAATCTCTTCATCAAATGGCAATTCAAGCGAGTGCTGGTATCTTGATACCCAAAGACCTTTAGATAAATTTAAATTGATTGTAGGGCGTGATAAAAATTTTGAGTATAGTGTCGATCACTCTGGCAATTTCTTTTACTTTTTGACCAACTTTAATGCCCCTAACTTCAGAGTGCTTAGGGCTCCAGTTTCGAATCCGGTTTTAAAAAACTGGAAAGAGGTTATACCTACCGATTCATCGGTTTTGATACTCACAATGGAGGCCTTTAAAAATCATTTGGTAACCACTGAACGACGCGATGCGCTTCTAAAGGTAAGGGTTATCAACTTACAAAGCCTGGAGCAGCACTATGTCGATTTTGGCGAAGAGGTTTACACCGCCCTACCCTCGGTAAATCCTGAGTTCAATACCGACTTATTTTATTACTACTACACCTCCTTTACTACCCCTGGCTCCACCTGCGAGTATAACATGAATACTCATAAAAAACGTTTACTCAAACAAAACGAAGTTCTTGGAGGTTTTGAACCTAAAAACTATGAGTCAAAAAGAATTTGGGCAACTGCAAACGACGGGACAAAAATCCCTATCTCGCTTGTTTACAGGAAAGGAACTAAACTTAATGCAAGTACACCATTACTTTTATATGGCTATGGAGCATACGGTTACTCCATAAATACAACCTTCGATCCCAACCTGATTTGTCTTTTGGACAGAGGTGTAGTTTACGCTGTTGCCCATGTACGAGGCGGCCAGGAAATGGGACGACATTGGTACTACCAGGGCAAACTGTTGAACAAGAAAAACTCCCTTGCCGATTTTATTGCTTGCGCTGAAAAATTAATTGCCGAAGGCTATACCTCGCCTTCAAAACTCATTGCCCATGGCAGTAGTGCCGGCGGATTGCTATTGGGTGCAGCAGTAAATATTCGTCCTGACCTATTCAAAGCGGTGGTTGCCGAAGTCCCCTTTGTTGATGTTCTCACATCGATGCTCGATTCTACCCAAGCACTAACCACTGTTGAGTACAACGAATGGGGTAATCCAAACGATTCAACCTACTATTTCTATATAAAATCATACTCCCCATACGACCAGGTAAAAAAACAAGCCTACCCCAACATGCTTGTAACTTCAGGCTACAACGATAACCAAGTGCAGTTTTTTGAGCCAGTTAAGTGGGTGGCAAAGTTACGGGCTAACAATACCGGGAATAGCCAAATACTCCTATGGGTTGATATGTCGCTTGGCCATAGCCAGTCATCGGGCAGGTACGTTCAGCTAAAGGATCAAGCCTTTATATATGCCTATATGCTAAGCCAGTGGGGTATAACCGAATAAGTGTTTCTGGTAAAGGAAGGTAACTATTTAACAATTGGACATAACGGTACCGTGAAGTAGAAGGTTGATCCCCTACCGGGTTCGCTTTCCAACCAAATTCTACCCCCAAGCCTTTCAACATAAGCCTTGGCAATGGATAAACCTAAACCTGCGCCATCAACCGGATTGGTAAGTTCCAAATTCCCCCTGACAAAACGTTCGAAAATTGCCTGCTGTTTATTTCGTGGGATTCCAACGCCGGTGTCGCGCACCGTAAACTCTAATGCACCGTTCAATAGCTCACACCCTATTTCAATTTGCCCTTTATTGGTATATTTTATGGAGTTTTTAACAAGGTTAAACAGCACATCCTGAACTAAGTTTGGATCGGTATCAACTTCTTCTATTTGTTCAGGAATACTAATTTTTCTTAATATTTTCAATCCCTTTTTATTGGCTTCAGGGGTAAAAAAGTCAGCTACATAACTAATTAGTTTGTGAATGTTAGTTGGTTTTAGCTTGACTTCTACTAAGCCGGTTTCTATTATCGCCATTTCGATAAGTCCTGTAAGAAGCCCATCGAGTCTCTCACCGCTTTTCTCTATAATATCCAAATACCTTTCAAAGTCATCCTTCGATAAGTTTGGGCTTCGCATCAGCTCTACAAACCCCAAAATACCATTAAGTGGGGTTCGAATTTCATGACTCATATTGGCAAGGAAGGCCGACTTCAATTTATCACTCTCCTCTGCTTTTTCTTTAGCTTCAAGCAATTGCTTTTCCCATTTCTTTTGTTCGGTTATATCGCGTGCCACCGCTATAACACAAGTTTTACCAAAGTAATATCCAGGGGTTAGACTAACTACTTTAGGGAAATATGTGCCATCGTGGCGTATTCCCCAAAATTCAAATACTTGGGGTTCGCCATGGAATGCTTTTTTAACAGATTGAGCAACCTGTTCCAGATCGTTGTACCCTGGTGCTGAAAGGAATTCGGGGGTCTTACCAATGAAATATTCGCGAGGGTAGCCATAAATTATGGTTGCGGTATCATTTACATCTAAAAATACTCCATTTTCATCCTGAATGTAAACCGCCTCCGAAATGCTGTTTAAAATGCCTTTATAGGTTTGCTCTGAAAGTTTTAGTTTTTCTTCCATCTCCTTTTTTTCGGTAATATCGCGAGCTGTTCCAACCAAACCGATTAATTTTCCTTCATTACTGAAAAGCGGAGCTTTATGAACATCAAGAAACATGAATTTTCCCTTAACATTGCCATACTCATCAAAACGCATGGGACGTAATTCCTTCAGGGTTACTTCATCGGAATCCATGCACAGTTCGCCAAATGTGTGCCAAGAGGGATCATCGGGATGACGCTCCCGCTCGCGAAGAGCAAAAAATAAATCGGTTTTTCCAATGGGTTCATCAGTATCAACAGCATTTAGTAGATTGTTGCACATTGCCTTATTGGCAAAAATATAGCGTTTTTCGATATCCTTTGCCCAAATCATATCAGGGGTTGTATCGGCAAGCAATCGTAGTAGGTTGTAAAGCTCCTGATATCGCTTTTCGCTTTCCTTTAAGGCAATTTCATAGTTTTTTCTTTGGGTGATGTTTCTTACTACCGCCAAAGCTTTATCGTTACCGTACTTAACAAGCCTACTTTCAAAAAACATTCTTTTCCCTTCAATAACTAAATCGTAGTCGTAAACCTGCATCTTTCCGGTTTCAAAAAGGAGTTTGATTTTTTCGTGGGTAAGCTTTGCCACATCATTAGGCAATACCTCTTCAACCCTTTTCCCAATAAAAACATGAGGCGGTGCATACATTTCGTTTGGGCCACCACTGTAATCAATAAAACAGCCTTGCTGGTCAAACACAAACATCAAATCGGGATTTGCCGATAGCAATGCAGCATTCCGGGCCTCGATATCGATCAACTTTTTCTCAGTATCATTTTTTAGCTCATTCAGATTAATACATGTAGTCTTTAATGCTTCATACTTCGCCCTTAAATCCTCAAGTTCATCAAGTAGCGCTTTAATATTAATTTCTTCCATCGTAAGTTGAAATTTTTGATTCAAGATACCTAAAATTCATTTATAAATCAAATTTTGGTAATTTTTTAAACCCCAATCCGTCAATTATCAATTAACGGATTGGGTTAATTCTTCTCTGCTTCTCATTTATAATTCATTCATTCTTCAACTTAAGGCGATAAACGGTTAAAGGCTTTTGAGAAAAGCAAAGAACTATTTTTGATTGTTTTGCAAAAAATAACAAACCCAAAGATGCATATTGGCCTGAGTCAATTGTAGGTATGCTATTTTTTTGTAACTTGCCGCATTTTTAAACAGTAAACCAGATAACCATGTCGTTCCTGAATGATAAAGTAGTAGCCGAAGGTTTAACCTTTGATGATGTGCTGTTAGTTCCGGCATATTCCGAAGTATTACCACGCAATGTAGATCTTACATCGCGGTTTACACGCAACATAACCATTAAAGCTCCGATTGTTTCAGCTGCCATGGATACGGTGACTGAATCGGCCTTGGCCATTGCCATTGCTCGTGAGGGAGGTATTGGGGTTATCCATAAAAATATGTCGATTGAGGCACAAGCCCGTCAGGTTCGAGAGGTAAAACGTGCCGAAAACGGCATGATCTATGAACCTGTTACCATTCACCCCGATGCTACTGTTGGCGATGCCCTTGCCATGATGAAGGAGTACCGTATTGGAGGCATTCCAGTGGTTAATAGCGAAAATACGCTTATTGGCATTGTAACCAACAGGGATCTTCGTTTTCAGGAAAACATGCGCACCCCCATTAGGGACGTAATGACCTCTAAAGGGATTATAACTACCAGCCAATCTATCGATCTTGAAAAAGCAACCGAGATACTCAAGCAGTATAAAATTGAAAAGTTACCCGTTGTTGACGAGAACAACAAGCTAATTGGTTTACTCACCTACAAGGATATCACCAAGGTTAAGGATAACCCCAATGCCAGCAAGGACGCAAAGGGTCGTTTAAGGGTTGCTGCCGGCGTTGGTGTTACTGCCGATACACTTAACCGTGTAAAGGCGCTCTACGAGGCCGATGTTGATGCCGTAGTAATAGATACCGCTCATGGCCATAGCAAAGGCGTAATTGAGATGCTAAAGCGGGTTAAAAAGGAATTCCCAAAACTCCAAGTAATTGTGGGAAACATAGCCACAGCCGATGCCGCTAAGATGCTTGTTGATGCCGGCGCCGATGCCGTTAAGGTGGGGATTGGCCCAGGTTCCATTTGCACTACCCGGGTTGTTGCCGGTGTAGGTGTACCCCAACTCAACGCCATCTGGGACGTTGCAAGTGCAATTCAAGGCACAGGCGTTCCGGTAATTGCCGACGGTGGAATTCGTTACTCTGGCGATATAGTTAAAGCACTGGCTGCCGGCGCCGATACAATCATGGCTGGCTCACTATTTGCCGGCGTTGAGGAATCGCCCGGCGAAACCATAATTTACAACGGCCGAAAGTTTAAGTCGTACAGAGGAATGGGCTCGCTCGATGCCATGCAACAGGGTTCCAAGGATCGTTACTTCCAGGACGTGGAGGATGACATAAAGAAACTTGTCCCCGAAGGCATTGTAGCTCGCGTACCCTATAAAGGAACCCTTTCCGAAGTATTCTATCAACTCATTGGAGGCCTCCGTGCTGGAATGGGATACTGTGGTGCCCCCAACCTCGAAGCGCTTAAAAAAGCCCAATTTGTGAGGATTACCCACGCAGGCATTATCGAGAGTCATCCCCACGATGTGGCAATAACCCGCGAGGCACCTAACTATAGTCGCGATACCAACTATTAAAACCATAGGTAGTTAGTAATTGTAACCCTAAATTCATAAACCGATGAAAACGGCATTACGTGTAGCTATTTTAACAGCAGGGGTTTTTGTAAGTGTAACCACTTTTGCTCAACAGCAAAACACTGATATTCTTCTAACCATAAACAACACCCCTGTTACAGCTGATGAGTTTACATCGCTTTACTTGAAAAACACAAAGGCAACGGGTGCTAAAATTGAAAAATCAACTTTGGATGAATACCTTAACCTTTTTATTAACTTCAAGCTAAAAGTTCAAGCCGCACGCGATGCAGGTATCGATACTCTATCTTCGTTCAGGAATGAATATAATGGCTATGTTGATCAGCTGGCACAATCGTACCTTATCGACCAGGAAACCCTCAATGCCCTTACCCGTGAGGCTTACCAGCGCATGAAGGAAGAAGTTAGCGCCAGCCATATCCTCATCAGCATGCCCGAAACTGTAACGGGTACCGATACATTAAATTACTACCAGAAGGCCTTAGAGGCTCGAACCAAAGTTCTCAAGGGCGAACCCTTTGGCAAGGTTGCCTTAACCACCAGCAACGACCCCTCAGTAAGCCGAAACAACGGCTACCTTGGTTGGTTCTCGGCCTTTCAGATGGTTTACCCATTTGAAACAGCGGCCTACTCTACACCTGTCGATTCGGTTTCGATGCCGGTTCGCACCCGCTTTGGTTACCATATCATTAAGGTTCATGGCCGCCGCCCTGCCAAAGGGCAAATCAAGGTTGCCCATATTATGGTTAGGGTTCAACCCAATGCTTCGCCCCAGGATATGGAAAATGCTCGCCTTAAAATTGTTGACATTCATAACCGTTTACTAAATGGCGAAAACTTCTCGGAACTAGCCAAAAAGGAATCGCAGGATAATAGCACTGCGCCAAATGGGGGTGAGTTGCCCTGGATTCGGTCAGGTCAAATAATACCCGAGTTTGAGGAAGTAGCTTTTTCCCTGAATAATATCGGCGATATCTCCAAGCCTTTCCAAACTTCGTTTGGATGGCACGTGGTTAAACTACTTGACCGAAAACTCCCCGGTGAATTTGAGGAAATGCTGCCCGAAATTAAAAACCTAATGGGACGCGATAGTAGAATTCTTAATGTGCGCATTGCCTTTGTAAACAAATTGAAAAAGGAATATGACGTGAAAGAATTCCCTGCCGATGCCAAAAAGAATCTTTCATCACTTCTCGATTCCACTATCTTTAAAGGCGAATGGATAGTGCCTACCCTCAAATCGAATCCAACTTTACTGGTGATAAAGGGAATGAACTACCAACTCGCCGACCTGCTAAATTATATCAACCAAAACCAGCAAAAAAGCCGAAATCAAAGCCTGCAGTCGTTCATGAATTTCATTTACACCGATTGGGTAAATCAAACATTAATTAACTACGAAAAATCACTTTTACCCCAAAAATATCCTGAATTTAAAGGGCTTGCCAACGAATACCTCGAGGGCATGCTACTTTTTGAAATCTCGAACCGTGAGATATGGACAAAGGCATCGGATAGCACCGCTCTTAATGCTTACTTTGATAGCAACCGCGATAAATATGTTTGGGGCGATAAGATTTACTTTACCGTTTATCAAACCTCCAATCAAAAGGTTGGCCAAGCATTGGCAAAAGCACTCAAAAAAACACCAGCTATCGATCCCCATGAGCTTGTAAAAAAGTGGAATAAGAAGACACAAACGGTTACATTCAGCCAGCAAGTTGGTTTCCCCGATAATCCCACAATTTTAGGGTACAACAAATGGGAATCGGGTATCAACATCACTAATGATGCCGATAAAGTGGTTGTGGTTCATATTGATAAAACAACTACCGGCGAGCCTAAAGAGCTAAACGATTGCAGGGCTGAAGTTATATCGGATTACCAAAATTACCTTGAGGAATCGTGGATTCAACAGCTTAAAGCAAAGTACAAGGTCGATATCAACACAAACTCTTACAACAAACTACTTGAAAATTTAACCAACTAAACTAAAAAATGCAATAAATGAACCGACTAGTTTTTTCGCTGATAATTATTACAGGACTCCTTGCAGCCTGCCACAACTCCAAAGAGAGCAGGCCTGTGGCAAAGGTGTACGACAAATACCTCTACGAAAGCGACCTTCAAAATATTTTCCTTACAAATGTCAACCCAGAGGATAGCATACTTATTGCTAAGGCTTACATCGAGAAATGGGTACAAACTCAACTACTACTAAAGCAAGCCGAAAATAACCTTAGCGATAAAGAGAAAAATGTAGCCCACCAGCTGGAAGATTACAGGGCATCGCTCCTAATCCACAAGTACGAACAGGTGTATGTAAACCAGAAACTCGACACACTGGTCAAAGATTCCGAGATTGAGCAATACTACTATGCTAATAAGGATAATTTCGTTCTCTCGGAGCCAATCGTAAAAGCCCTTTTCATCAAGCTCCGCAAGGAAGCACCCCAAACCCCAAAGATTAGGGAAATATACCGTTCAAAACGCCAGGACGACATTCAACTCCTCGATAATTTGGCCTACCAAGCTGCCATTTACTACGATTTTTTTAACGATAAGTGGATACCCTTTTCGGTTATTACTCGGCAACTACCCTACTCCATCGATGACATCAGGCAGGCCTTTTCAAGGCAATACATCGAGCTGGAAGACGGCAGCTTTATTTACCTGGTATCGTTGCGCGAGGTTAAAGAACAAGGCGAAATTGCGCCACTCACCTACATCACTAACGAAATCAAACAGCTTATTATAAACTCGCGCAAGCAAAATCTAATTGACCAGCTTGAGCGCAATTTGCTGATTAAAGCAAAGGATGATCGTAATTTTGAAATCTACAAATAGTAAAACCATGAGAGCATTTAGTTTACCTACACTTTTTTTATTGATTTTTTCGTTCGGCATTAGTTCATACGCACAGGAAAACATTTCTATCGACAAGGTAATTGCCGTGGTTGGGAATGAGCGCATTCTATTGTCCGATGTTGAGCAAGAACTCCTGCGTATAAAAATGCAGGGCAGTGCCAATGCTAATATCGACCGCTGCCAACTACTCGAGCAACTTTTGATTCAAAAACTACTCATTACTCAGGCTAAAATTGACAGCATTCAGGTTAACGAGGGTTCAGTTGAAAGCGAAGTTGACCGACGCTTAAAATACTTTATCAATCAGATTGGTTCAGAAAAGGCGCTAGAGAACTACTTTAACAAACCAATTTTTGAGATTAAGGACGACCTAAGGGAAATCATTCGCGAGCAGCAGCTTACCCAGCAAATGCAGCGTAAGATAGTTGATAAGGTTAAAATAACGCCATCGGACGTAAAGGCCTTTTACAAGAAAATACCAACCGATAGCCTTCCTGAATTACCGTTGCAGTATGAACTGCAACAAATAGCCATTTACCCTCCCGACGCCGATAAGGCGAAACTGGAGGCCAAGGAAAAACTGCTTGAGATTCGCAACCGTGTTTTGAACGGCGAACGCTTTGCTACACTTGCCGCACTGTACTCTGAGGATAGAGCCTCGGCAATCAAAGGCGGAGAGTTGGGTTTCCGTTCCCGGGAGGAACTGGTTAAAGCTTTTGCCGATGCTGCTTTTAACCTAAAGGAAGGTCAAATTAGCCAGGTTGTTGAAACCGAATACGGCCTTCATATCATCCAGATGATTGAGAAGCGAAACGACCAGGTAAACGTTAGGCATATCCTGCTTAAACCCCAGTTCACATCCGATTTACTCTCAAAAGCAATTCAAAAACTCGATAGCATAGCCAATTTAATTCGATTGGACAGCATCACCTTTGAAAATGCTGTACTCCGCTTTTCCGAAGATAAAAAATCAAACCTTAACAAAGGTTTGATGATTAATCCTTTCACCAATACTTCGCTTTTCGAAAAGGAACAGCTACAGCCTTCCGATTTTTATGCCATAAAGGACTTAAAAGAAGGTGAATTCAGTGCGCCCTTTGAGTCGCGTGACGAGCATGCCAATATCGTTTTTAAAATCATTAAGGTAAAACGAATTGTGCCCGCTCATAAGGCAAACCTTAAAGACGATTACGATAAGATTCAGGAGTTGGCAAAATCGAGCAAAGAAAACGAAATACTGAGGGATTGGGTATCGAAAAAAATAAAGTCGTTCTACATTAGAATTGATGAGGATTTTCACAATTGCGACTTTCAGAGTAAGGGTTGGATAAAGTAGCGAATTGAAATGAACTCAATACTTCGTAATTTTTTAGTTTTACCCATTCTGCTGGGAGTGCTATTCACCGCTCAGGCTCAACAAAAAACCCGAATTAGGTTTGAGGGGGCAAAGAGCATGAAAAACCTCAACATTGATGGCCAAAAGATTATTAGGTATATTGGAAATGTTCGATTCCAGCACGAGAACACCCGTATAGTTTGCGATAGTGCTTACCACAACCCTGACGATAACTGGTTCGATGCATTTGGTAGTGTTACCATACAACAGGGTTCAACCAGAATAACTGGTCAAACTCTTCACTTTGATGGCAAAACCTCCGTTGGTAAGATTACCGGCAAAGAGGTTAAGCTTATCGACGACGAAACCGTATTAACCACACAAACCCTTTTTTTTAATTCTAAAACAAACGTTGCATATTACACCACACCGGGCGTAATAACCTCAAAGCAGTCGAAATTAAGCAGCGAACGGGGTTATTTCAATAGAACCTCAAACCTCTTATCGTTTGCCGGAAACGTTGTGATGATTGATCCCGATGGAACAATCTACACCGATTCGCTTAGCTACAATACCAAAAATGAGCTTGCCAACTTTTTCGGGCCTACCCATATCTTTAACAAAGATAATTTCGCCTACTGCGAAAAAGGTTGGTATAACAAGAAGCTTGAGCAAACCAACCTCCAGCAAAAAGCCTATATTTTAAACAAAGAGAATAAGATTTTTGGGGATAACATTTTCTACGACAAGGCTAACAAGTTTGCAAGGGCTATGGGGAATGTTGTTCTGATTGACACCTTGAATAAAACCTACATATACGGCCAAAAAGCAAACTACTGGCAGGAGACAGAGCAAGCCGAAATTGCCGAAAATCCTTACCTCATGCTAATTGACAATAGCGATAGTTTATTCCTAAAAGCTAACTACTTTAAGGTAATTACAAAGAAACTGAAACAGGCAAGCGATTCCACCTTTAGGATTCTAAAAGCATTAGGTGATGTTGCCTTTTACAGGCGCGATGTTCAAGGTCTATGCGATTCAATGATTTACAACACCCGCGATTCAGCCATCGATATGTTTGTTAACCCCATTCTTTGGAACGATGTAAACCAAATGACTGCCGACCACATAACCATCATATCAAAAAATAACAAAATTAACCGAATGGATTTCAACGGTAATGCCTTTATTACCTCGTTTGAGGAAGATAAGTTTTATAACCAAATAAAAGGAAAAACTATTACTGCATACTTTACCAATGGCAAAGCAGAGAGAATAGATGTGAATGGTAATGGTCAGGCCGTTTACTTTATTCGCGATGGCAATGCGCTAACATTGGCAAACCGCTCCGAGAGTGCAAAAATATCCATACAGGTAAAAAACAATAAGGTAAGCCGGGTTACATTCCGCGAAAAGCCCTCATCAAACCTTTACCCAATAGCGAAAGTTGAGTTGGAAGATGTTATGCTAAAGGGATTTAAATGGCATGAGGCTAAACGTCCTTCAAGTAAGTATAGTATTTTGCCTAAAAACTTTAAACCCCAACCGGTTGAACTAGGTGAGAAAAAACGCACGGAAATACTCCAAAATACAAGCAAGTAGAAATAAAAAAGGAGAGGTTAGCCTCTCCTTAAATTTTTTAGTACTCATCCTCGTTGAAAAGAAAATCCTCTTTTGTGGGATAATCGGGCCAGATATCTTCAATACTCTCATAAATCTCATTATCATCCTCCAACTCCTGAAGGTTTTCTATCACCTCAAGGGGAGCGCCTGAACGGATGGCGTAATCAATTAATTCCTCTTTTGTGGCTGGCCATGGAGCATCTTCTAACTTGGATGCTAATTCTAATGTCCAATACATAGTGCTTTTAGTTTTAAAAAACTGATTGACAGTTCGATATAATAACTGACAACCCCACAAATATATAAATTTTTTGGAATTACAAGTTAGGTTGCCATTTTATTTGTTCCACCCCAAAATCTTTGCCAAGTTTGCGGGAAAGGGTAAAAAAGTAATCGCTAAGCCTATTGAGGAACATCACAAGATTTTCCGGTAAGGGGGTATCCTCGGCCAAGTGGGTAACAAGTCGTTCGGCCCTGCGGCATACCGTTCGGCATATGTGGCAAACCGATACTACCGGATGCCCTCCGGGCAAAACAAATGAGGTTAAAGGCTCTAACTGAGCATCCATAGCATCTATCTCGTTCTCTAATCGCTGAATATCAGCATCTTCAATTTTGGGAATCTTTACCTTGCAATCGGTGCAGTCGGCAGCCAGAATTGATGCGCAATTCATTAACCTATCCTGAACAAAAATAAGGGTATCAATAGTGTGCTTGTCAATATCCTGATCGCGAAGCAGTCCGGTGAAAGCAATTAACTCATCTACCGTACCATAGGTCTCGATACGGGGATGATACTTTGGAACACGGGCACCTCCAATTAAAGAGGTCGATCCCTTATCGCCTGTTTTTGTGTATATTTTCATAGAATAATTGTTGCGTTGCAATTTAGTTTAACATTCTTGTTTAAACAAGAAAGCAATTTTAAATCAACGCAAACAATAGGTTATTGTTCAGTAATTACAACTTTTTGCTTGAGAATTGGGTTATGATTGGGCTCATCGGACTCAATTAAACCATCGCGAAGCCTAACTATTCGTCGGGCATGGCGCGCAATATCCTCTTCGTGGGTTACTACAATTATGGTATTGCCCTGCTCGTAAATATCCTCAAAAAGGTTCATGATATCGATAGATGTTTTTGAGTCGAGGTTACCGGTAGGCTCATCGGCAAGTATGATGGACGGATTGTTAACCAAGGCGCGAGCCACGGCAACTCGCTGGCGCTGACCACCCGAAAGCTCGTTGGGTTTATGCTCCATCCTATCGTCAAGTCCTACATTCTTAAGGGCCACCTTGGCCATCTCGATGCGCTCATGTTTAGGAATACCTGCGTAAATCAGGGGAAGCATCACATTGTCGAGGGCTGTGTATCGGGGTAAAAGGTTAAAGGTTTGAAAAACAAAGCCAATCTCCTTATTACGAATTTCGGCTAATCGATCATCGGAAAGCTTACTAACATCAGTACCGTTGAGAATGTATGTGCCGTCGCTTGGTGTATCCAAGCAGCCCAAAATATTCATCAGGGTTGACTTTCCTGATCCCGAAGGGCCCATGATTGCCACATACTCATTCCGTTTAATGGTTAAATCAACACCCTTTAAGGCTTTTACAACAACACTTCCAACCTGGTAGTATTTTTTTATGTTTTTAATGTTGATTAAATACTGTTCGCTCATATACTGTTAAGTTTTTGTTTTATTGGTTAAAAAGGGCCGTATCGAAGCATAAAATGTTGCTTGGCTATTCCTTGGCGGAAGAAAAGTACCCCACACCTAAAAAGGTCAATGGAAATGGAAACTTGCTTATTTGCTTTCATCTCCCTCCATGCTTCTTCCATATCCTCGCTCCAACGAATATCGTCAACCACAACTATTGAATTACTATTTAGCTTTGGAAGTATGACGTCGAAGTACTGTAAAAGTTTAGTCCCGTTATGATCGCCATCAATAAAAACAAAATCAAAACTACTCACTTCCTTGGCCAAATGTGGCAATTCGGTTTCAAAGGTACCACAAATCGATTTAATGTTAGCCAAGTTCATTTCTTGGAAACGCTTTTGGGCTATGCCAAAAACCGCCTCGTCGCCCTCAATGGTGTAAAGCGTGCCCTTAGGATTAGCCTGGGCAATGTACATGGAACTAATGCCCACCGATGTGCCAAGCTCCAGCATCACATGGGGTTGAAAATGGTTTACCAGCCGGTAAAGCAATCTGCCTAAATGAGGGGGAACTGAAACAGTTCTGGCTATTCGGCTTAGTTTTACAAGCTCGCCCCTAAATCCTCCATTAAGACTTTCGGCTACCGATTTGCGAATAATTCCTATATCGCAACCCAACATCTCCTTGCGGTATGCTTCAATACTTTCAAAGACCTTCTCATTTTTATTGCAGGCAATTACGCCTGTGTACAAGTCAAAAACAAAAGGCGAATGTATCCCGTATCCCCCCTTTGGCAAGCATTTCTTCCTGAATTGAAGAAAACTCTTTAAAATACCCCAGGCTCCCCTTCTCATTTCCAAATAATCTAAGTATGCTAAGGTAAGCCCCAAGGTAAATTAAAACATAGCCAAATGTGTTAAAAAAAGTTTATGGGTAACAATATTATCAAACATTAACATCATTACAGTTTGAGCCTAAATCATTTTGCTTGAAACCATTTTTTACTTTATACTTTTTACGATAACATACCTTTATAACCCAGTATGTTACAGCCAAAGCAACCAGCATGGCAGCAAGCGAAAACATCTCCTGCGACGAACTCTTGGAGATACCCCAAACTATAACCTTACGGGAAATAGCTATAATGGCAACCAGCACAACCAGCTCAACGTGAACTATTTCATCCTTTAAAAAGCCCTTAATGGTTTCCAAAAGCTCAACACCAATAATGATTACTAAAAATAAATCGATAAGCTGAGGGTATTGCAGCTGGATAAAATCACGAAATGGATAGTGTGCAAGGCCATCGTAAAGTTTTATAAAAACATCTATCAAAGCCAGAATCAGTAATAGGGAAATAATGAAAAGGGTAAAGTAAACTATAACCCTTTGAAGTGTTTTCAGATATCGATCCATACTCTATGTGTTTGAGTAAAGTTAAAAAAAAGGAGGACATGTTAATGCCCTCCAAGAACAAAATATGTAATAAAAAAGTTTCTAGTTGTTGAGAATTTTTTGAACCGACTTAATATTCTCGTCGTTCACCACGTTCTTGCCGTTAGGAGTGTACATATATTCCAAACGGTTTTCATACAGTTTTTCAACCTTACCCCTAACCACTTTCATGGTGCTGTTAACCAGTCCGTTTTGTTCAGTAAATGGTTCATCGAGTATGGCAAAGGTTGTAGGGAGCCAACGCTCGGGGAACATGTCGCCAAACTCACCGCCGGGCTTAAAGCGTGCAATCTCGTTATTGATAATTGCAATAGCCTCCTTAACAGCTTCCTGCGATTCAGGATCGAGCCCCTTACCGGCAATGGCCTTTTTCAGAGCCTCCCTTGAGGGAACAATCAAAGCGGTAGTGTATGGTTTTTGATTATTATGAAGCACAACGCTTTCGATAAACTTAGAATGCTGAACCAGCGACTCCTCTATTCCCTCGGGGCTGTATTTTTCGCCATCGTGCGAAATGAGTAAGCTCTTGAATCTCCCTAAAACATATAGGAAACCGTCTTTATCCATGTAACCCATATCACCGGTGTAAAGCCATCCGTCGCGAACGGTTTCGGCTGTAGCCTTTTCGTTCTTCCAGTAGCCCACCATTACATTTTCTCCCTTAACAACAATCTCGCCCTTTTCGCCAACAGGTAACTCCTTGCCGTTCTCATCGCATATTTTAAGCTCGAGGTACTTAACCAGGTGTCCCGAAGAGCCTAACTTATGACGCTTTAAGGAGTTTGAACTAATAATGGGAGTTGCTTCGGATAATCCGTATCCCTGTAGCATTGGAATGCCAATAGCATAGTAGAAGCGCTGGAGTTCGATATCGAGCAGAGCACCACCTCCAATAAAGAAATCGAGTTCACCGCCAAACACCTCCCTGATTTTGCTGAAAAGGATTTTATCATACAGCCAAATTAGTGGCTTGTATATAAAAGTGAAACCTGTACCCTTATTCCAGCCCTCCTTATTGTACTTGTAGGAAAT
>LUYY01000055.1 GCA_001603415.1 Bacteroidales bacterium Bact_07
ATACCCAAAAATTATTTGATAAAGTTAGAAAATCCAAACTTATTGTAACATTTCAGGTGGCGTTTTTGTTCTTAAATATTTCAATTTTTTTGTTAATCATTGACTATGGTTTTGATTATTAAAATTTTCTCTAATTCAGCAGGTTTTTTTGAAGATACTATTATAAATCATTTAGGTAAAATGGATTTACTCAACAGAAACTGTATTTTTATCAAATTCCTTTGCATAATGCTGTAATCTTTAGTAATTTGCTCTCGAATCATTGTGTTACCATGAGGGCAAAAATCGTATCAATCACACTATTAGCGCTAATCTGTACATTTTTTACGGTAAATGCAAGTGAGCGCGATAGCTTACTTAACCTTCTTTCGGCCTCAAAGGGTAAGGACAAAGTTGAGATTTTGATTAAGCTTACCGAGGTTACCTCAGGTACCGACCAGGCCATTAAGTATGCCGATGAGGCCATATCGGCGGCACGAAAAATAAGCGATGAACTCCTTGCTAAGGCCTATCTGAACAAGGGATTTGCCCTATCGGAAAACTATCTTGATAACGAAGCCATTGATTTTTACCGCAAAGCCCTTGAGCTTGCCCAAAAGAATGGATATAAAAATTCGATTCTCGAAGCCTACAAAGGGATTTCCTCAGCATACTTCTACATCGACTCGTTTGAGCAATCGCAAAGGTATGCTAACCTTTTGCTGCAGCAAGCATTGGAGTTGGATAGCATCAGGCATCAGGCATACGCCTACTTCAGGCTTGGTAAAATATTTCAGGAGCAAGGCCAAAACGATTCTGCTTTACATTACATCCGGCGCTCCTTGGCATTGCGGGAAAAACTTGGCGATTGGAAAGAGATTGCGCAAACCTACAATGGGCTTGGCCGCATATACTTTGACCTTGCCCAGTACGATAGCGCCATCGGGTGCTATGGCAAAGAGGTTGAACTTAAAGAGCGAATGGGCGACCAGCCCGCTTACCTTGCCATTGCATACCTTAACATTGGCCGCACACACATTGCAAAAAGCAATTTTCAGCTTGCCCTTGAGCAATACCAAAAGGCTCTAAAAACCTTTGAAGGCATTAACCATCAGGAGGGTATTGCCACCTGTAACTCGGGGCTGGGGATGATCTACGAAAACCTATCACAAAGCGATCTGGCAACCGAACAAAACGAGGCTAACTACCTTAAGGCGCTGGGCTACCATATGACAGCCCTTGACCTGTTCCGCAAACTTCAAAAGAAAAAGGAAGAAGGACAAACCCTACAGAATATCGGAAATGTTTTTACCCGCTTAGCCACCAACCGGTTTGTTGCACGCTTTGGTGAGATGTGGGAAGACTCACTGTACAAGATCAGGCAAACCGAAATACTTGCTTCGTTCGACAGCGCAAGGTATTACTACGGCAAGGCGCTAAGTATTTTTGATGAGCTTCACGAGGAAGGCGAAATTGCCAAGGTAAACACCAATATTGGAAGCATTTACAGCTGGGCTCGCGATTGGGATAAGGCTAACACCTATATTAACCGCGCCTTACAGCTGGCACGCAAAAACAACTTGCTTTACGAGACCACCGCTGCCCTCTACGCAAAAGGTGAAAGCTTGTTCCGTCAGGGACGATTCGATGAGGCCGAACTGGCCTTTGTTGAATGCTCAAGGCTCTCGGAAAAACTTGGGTTAAAGGAAACGTTACGCTACAGCTACGAACGCCTGTCGCGGCTTTACGAGCAGCGAGGTGATTTAGTACGCGCCTACACCTACTTTAAGCAAGCCGTTAAGATTAAGGATGAGATTTTCAGCGAAAAGAGCCAGCGGGTGATGGCCGAAATGCAAACCAAATACGAAACCGAAAAGAAAGAGCACCAACTTGTGCTCATGAAGAATAAGGATGAACTCCAAAAATCGATAATCCAACGTCAAAAGTTGATGATTATAGGCGCAATTGCCGGTTCGTTCCTTATACTTATGGTTGCCGTTCTGATGTTCAAGATGTTCCGCGATAAGCAGCGCGCCAACATCATTCTGGAGGAGAAAAATGCTTTGATTACCCGCCAGAAACAGGAAATAACCGATAGTATAAAGTATGCCAGCCGAATACAAACGGCGGTGTTACCCACCTCGGCACTAATTTCCGATGTGTTACCCGATCACTTTGTGCTTTTCCTACCCCGCGATATAGTTAGTGGTGACTTTTACTGGATGACCCGTAAAAATGATAAAATTGTACTGGTTGCTGCCGACTGTACTGGCCATGGCGTTCCTGGTGCATTCATGAGCATGCTTGGCGTTTCGTTCCTTTACGAGATTGTTAACAAGGAGAGCATTCTTCAACCTTCGGAAATCCTCGATAATCTTCGTAACCATATCAAAACAACCCTCAGCCAAACCGGTAAGATTGAGGAGCAAAAGGACGGAATGGACATCTCGCTTTGCGTAATCGATAAGCAAAACCAAAAGTTGGAGTGGGCTGGCGCCTATAATCCACTTTACCAAATACGCAATGGCGAGCTTATTGAGTACAAAGCCGATAAAATGCCCGTTGCCGTTCATATCAACGACTTTAACTCGTTCACCAATCACGAAATTGAATACCAGCCCGGCGACGCCTTTTACATGTTCTCCGATGGTTACGCCGACCAGTTTGGTGGTACCGATGGTAGAAAATTCATGCTAAAACGCCTGAAGGAAACCCTGCTAAGCATCTGGGAAAAGCCAATGGCTGAACAAAAGGAAATTCTGCACAGTATTCACATGGATTGGCGGGGCGAGGAAAACGACCAGGTTGACGATATCCTGATTATCGGGTTTAGAGTTTAATTGACCATTCCGATCTCTCCATCTCCCTATAAATTAGCAGCAACTCCTTTGCATCAAGTTTTTCTGCTTGGAATTTACCCATGCTGATAAGCAGGTTTTTTGCCTGCTTCTCAACCGGCTGCCTGCCATAGTATTTCTCCGCTGCAAAGTTCATATACTTTAGTAGCATAAAGGCATCGAACCAAAGGAAGAATCGCTTTTTGAAAGATTTTGGCGAAGAGGCATTAGCCCTTACGTTTTCAATGGCTTTAATGGCATCAACCTGAAAAAGAAAGTCACTTAAAGGCTCTGCCAGCGATTCAATAAACTTTTTGGTTTGATCACTACCATGGTCGTAAAGAGTAGTTACATTCTGAAACAGCGGTTCAAGGTTAATAAACGATTCCAGGTGGTAGGTCGATATGGGTTCATTACTGTAAACCAGCTTGCTCATGGCTCGTCCCGTGCCAAAAGGCACCCTGTTCGATGGCCTTGGCGAAGGGAAAACGCACGTGGTATTTAACTCCCTGAAACCACCATGTGGTATTATTTTTTGAAGAAAGTAAAAATCCTCACCTGCCTGATGGCGGTTCATACCGCCAAACTTTACGTAAGCCCCTGCGCTACATGCCATTGATGAGCCAACGGTATGGTAGGCAAAAGGGAAACCCACAAAGCGGGAGGCTTGGTTATAGTAACGCAGGTGCAGCTCATAGTCAGCTATGCCTTTGTAAACTGAATTGGGAAACTCCTCGCCCGACAGAGGATGTTCAAATCGAACGGAGCATGCATGGGTCTCAGGGTGCTTATCCCATAAATGGTAAAGCTCACAAAGGTAGTTGGGCATGCATTGCGAATCGGCATCGAAACAGGCAATAACCCCCGATTGCCGACCAACGCTAAGCAGGCGATAGGCTGCTTCGTCCATGCCAATTTGCCGGGCGTATCCTACTCCAGCCTGTTTTCGGGGCAGGTCAAATGCCCTTATGGTACGAAAATACAAATTCTCGCTACCCCATAAACGGTTTGCCTCATCGATGTCTTTAACTGCTTTGTTGGAATTTTCCAACACATCGTGATTAGCCCCCTCGGGGTGATTTACCACAACAATTACCTCAACATCGCAAGCTGGTAAAGTGCAACCTGCAATCGACTCCAACGATTTTATTAAGTTAGGTTCATTGTAGCAGGGAATAACAACGCAAAGCCCCAGGTTAACCGAAGGGTTAACATCAATTTGGGGTGAAAAATTCTTTCTTGCAAAGTAATATTCCCACATGGCGTAACAAAAATAGCGAAACCCTTTCTCATGAAAAACATTCGAAAGGGTTTCGGGTTGGTTTAGGTTTAGTATAGGTGGGTGTTTATTTCTTTTTATTTGCTGCGTACTTTTTGTTCAGACCATCAAGCACCTCATTGGTGATATCGTTGGCAGGATGCCCGTATAGAAGTGGGCCACCAAAGGTATTGCTGAGTATTAAATGGTAACCCTTATCGGCATTGTACTCTTTCAGGTATTCAGTAATACTGTTGTGAATTTGGCGAAGCTTAACCTGTTCCTCTTCGGCAAGCTGCATGCGCATTTCATCGCGAAGCTGGTATAGTTGCTGCTCTTTGGCTGCCAGATTGCTTTGAAGCTGTTGCGCTTCGGAGCGTGTTAACAAACCCTTTTGAACTTTATCCTGAAAATCGTAAGCTTCTTTCTCAAAGCTACGCGATTTTGCATTAAGATCAGCCTCTTTCTTTTTACCGCTCTCTTCAAGTTCACGTTTCATGTCGAAGTACATGTCATAGTTATTCAAAAGGGTATCCATGTTAACCCACGCTGCGGTAAACTGCTCCGATATTGCGCCTTTCCCTTCGGTTCCTTTAACATCTTTTTTCCCACCAGAGGTGAAATGGAGAACAAAAAGAACAACAATGGCAACGCCAAACAGAATGTTGATTATTAGGTTTGTTTTCTTCATAATTGATTGATATTACTGATTAGTATATTTCAAGTTATTCAAAACGCACACTATTTCTAACATCTACAAACATACTGACGCAAATATAAATGAAAATGCAACATAACAAAATATTTATGCCAATTTTTTCCGATTTAAAACGATTATTCCAGCAGCCCCTCGTCGCGGAAGAGTAATAAAATTGATGAAAAAGGAACAACAACATACTTCTCGCTGTTGAACTCAACCTCAATGGCATTTTCGTGGAGGTAAACGGCCAGGTCGCCCACCTGCGCCTGTAGGGGAAAGTACTTAGCATCGTTCCTACTCTTTTTCCAAGGCTCATCGGCCTCAGTAAACATGGGGATTGGATAACCTGGGCCTACCTTAACCACATAGCCGCTGTGGGCTTTCTGCTTTTCCTGCACACCAGGGGGTAGTAAAAGTCCTGCCTTGGTACGCTCATCGGGATTCTTGGGTTTAATCAAAACCCTATCGCCTACCACTATGATGCTGTCAAAATCTTTTGGATCAAACGAGAGTGACATAATTAAATTAAGTTTGTTACAGCAAAATTATCCATTTGTTTTTAAAACAATGTATTTAGTGGCCAAATATTGTGATTATATCCATTATATCGTGTTGTTTGTAGAAAGTTTATTGACTTCAACTTCCATTTTGCTTATCTTGTAAAAAAATCTTTATAAGATATGCCATCACTTCAGATCTTTAATAGTTCCTACGCAATAGCAATCTATAACCCTGACCTGAAATGTATTGAGGTTACCTGGCACGGCAATCAAACCTTTGAAGAATACAAAGATCTGTTTAATGCACTACTGGAGTTCCAGCGCAATTCTGGTTTAGAGGTAAATGGATATCTTTCCGACATCAGAGATCAAGGAGTAGTAAACCCCAACAGCCGAAAATGGTTTGAGCAGGTGGCTCTCCCTACAGCAGTAAATCAGGGATTGAAATGGGCTGCGGTGGTATTTGATGGAAGCACATTCAAACGATACTATCTTAACCTTATTCTACAGGTGGCTAACGTTTATGTATTGCCCCTAAAATTTTTCAACACAAAGGAAGATGCCTATAGCTGGGCTGAGAAACTAAATCTTAAATAGACATATTGACCATTGCCTTAAAAAGTTGTAACTTGAATTGTTGTTACAACCAAAATGGTAAGGGTTCCCGCAAATATCCACGAGGTTCCATTCGTTCGTTTGGTTATACCGTTAACTGCTGGTATTCTAATTCAACGTTACCTAAATCTTACCAATGCCAATCTGTCGATAATCGGCATCCTGGTTTTACTCTTGCTTTTGGTTTTTACCCGAATCTATATCAAATCGTGGGAAAAACGCTGGATTTTTGGCTTGATTTTAAATCTTCTTCTCATTCTTTTTGGATGTTTACAGGTAATCCTAAATAGTCCTGAAACACCCCTTAAACCAAATACAAGCTATAACATGCTGGTAAGGCTTACTGAGCCGCCTACCACTGGTAGCAATGCGGTTAAGGTCAAGGCCGAAATAATTGATGCTAAAGGGGCTTCTGATTTTAATATACCTAAACCTATGCTGCTTTACTTCTCGGTATCGGATAGCGCCTGCTATAGCTTAGGTTATGGCGATATCTTAGCCGTATCGGCTAAACTCAGGGAGTTTGCAGCACCACCCAACCCGTACCAGTTTGACATGAAGCAGTATATGTATCTTTTAGGTATAGTGTACAATGCTAGAGTAAACCAAGGGTGTTGGGAAAAAATTGGCACTAATCCGAAAAAGATTTTTAGTTTGGCCTACAATGCCCAAGCCTATGTGATTGAAACATTAAAGCAATATGGTATTGAAGGGCAGGAACTGGCAGTAATTTCAGCATTATTGCTGGGGTATAAATCGCTGCTCGACGATGAAATCCGACAGGTTTACTCCTCTGTAGGAGCCATGCATATCCTTGCCGTGTCGGGTTTACATGTGGGGTTGGTTTTTGGTGTGGTTGTAATAATCATTTCGTTTTTACCCAAGCGCCGTTACTGGCTAGGAATACGATTGGGCATTGCCATTGTGGTATTATGGGGATATGCTCTTCTTACCGGGCTATCGCCTTCGGTATGCAGAGCTACAATTATGTTTTCACTATTTGCCATTGGGCAAACGGCAGGTTTAAAAACCAATAGCTACAACACCCTGGCGGCAGCGGCTTTTGTGCTTCTGGTAACCAATCCGTTTATGCTATTCAACGTGGGCTTTCAGCTTTCGTTTGCGGCTGTTCTATCTATCGTTTTCTTCCATCCCATCATTTACAATGTTTTTAACCCTAAAAACCGATTACTCGACTATGTTTGGTCGCTTATTGCTGTTTCAGCGGCAGCACAAATCCTTACTCTTCCCATTTCGCTGTATAACTTTGGTCAATTCCCGGTTATATTTTTAATCACAAACCTAATGGCAATCCCATTGGCAACCGTAGTTCTATACCTATCGTTGATTACGGTTACTTTTTCGTTCATTAAACCGTTAGGCCTTATCCTTGCTAAGGTACTGGGGTTTTCCACCTGGCTCTTAAATTCCGGTTTAAAAATCATTGAAACCTTCCCTTACTCCAATATCAATTCCATTTGCTTTTCCGCTTGGCAAGCATTACTGCTATTGCTTTCAATTCTGATGTTTTCAGTTTTTCTGGTAAATCGGAAATATGCTTTCTTGCAGCTAACATTTGTTTCGCTTTTCGGAGTAATGGCATTGTGGGCTTTTCATTTAATTGAGGTGAAAAATAAATCCGAACTGGTTGTGTTCGCACTGCCTAAAAGTTCCGCCATTTGTATGAACTCAGGCGGAAAATCATTGATAATCTATTACGATTCGGTTAATATAAAAAATGCAGCAAGTGGATACCTTAGGTACCGCTCACTCGAAAAGCCAAAGGAGGCTAACCTTAACCAGTTGAATGGATCTGAAATACCCGACCAGGTGAGAATTATCAGAAAATCGGGCTTAGCGATAATTATTACCAGCAATCATTCCATGGCTTTGGCCTATAACGATAGCGTTAAAAACATCAACAGTAACTATCCCTTTAAGGTTGATATGCTACTGGCTAATCGTTATTGCAGCAGTAACTTATTCAGGGTACTCAAACCCCAAAAAGTAATTATTGACCCAAGCCTGTCGGTTTCCCAAACCAATAGGCTAATATCGAATTTGATGAAAGAAAACGTTGCATTTCACAACATGCACAGCTCAGGCTTTTTTGAATACATCTTGCAGGATGTTAATCCGAAAACCATTGCAGTCCAGTAGATAATATTTATTTATAGCCATGTACATTTTGATTAAAAATGATGTTACTTTGCAACTTATTTTTCATACATAAACTATGAATATTATTGTTGTTGGTGCAGGCGAGGTAGGAACGCACTTGGCCAAAATGTTAGCCAAGGAGTACCACGATGTTACTGTGATTGACCCCGATGAGGAGATGCTTAGCCATGTAACAGCCAGCGCCGATGTACTCACCATACAGGGTTCAGCAACATCGATTAAGGTTCTCAAGGAGGCCAACATTAAAAAAGCCGATTTGTTTATTGCCGTAGCCCATTCCGAGGAAACCAACATTGTTTCGGCAACCCTTGCCAAAAAACTTGGCGCCAAAAAGGTAATTGCCCGAATTGATAAGTGGGAATACCTACAGCCCAACAACAAGGAGATTTTCCTGAACCTAGGCATCGACTCTCTAATCTACCCCGAAAGGTTGGCTGCTAGGGAAATTATCACCCTGCTTGGGCAAACCAGCTCAACCGAGTTTGTCGATTTCTCGGGAGGTAAACTCTCTCTAATTGTATTCAAGCTCGAGGAAGATTCGCCGGTTGTTGACTACACCTTGCTTCAGGCAACCAAAAACACCCAAAATCTCGATTACCGGGCTGTCGCCATATCGCGCGAAGGCGAAACCATTATTCCCCGTGGCAACGACCAGTTCAAGGTCAACGACCTTGTTTACGTAATTGCCAACCAAAACGGGATTAAGGATATGCTGGAGTATTCCGGCAAAAAGAATATTGATGTAAACAACCTTATGATTTTGGGCGGAAGCCGAATTGCCATTCACCTTGCCACCGAGTTGGAGCGGTCAATGAACGTTAAAATCATAGAGGTTGATCCCGAAAAAAGTGAAAAGTTGGCAGCCCAGTTCAAGAATGCCCTTGTAATTAATGGCGATGGACGCGATACCGACCTGTTAATTGAGGAAGGTTTACAGTACATGGATGCCTTTGTTGCCGTTACCGGTAATTCCGAAACCAATATCCTATCGTGTATCATAGCTAAACGAATGGGCGTTAAAAAGACCATTGCCGAGATTGAAAATATCAACTATATCCGTTTAGCCGAAAGTATTGGAGTTGACACCGTGATAAACAAGAAGATGATAACGGCCAGCCGTATCTTCCGCTATACCATGAGCACCGATGTATCAACCATCAAGTGCCTTACCGGTTCCGATGCCGAGGTGCTTGAGTTTATTGTTAAACCCGGAGCCCCCATTACCAAAGGCAAACTTAAAGATATTGGTTTCCCAAAAGATGCTATTGTTGGTGGAGTGGTTCGGGGCGACAATGCTTTTATAGCCAAAGGCGATACCGAGATTAAACCCTATGACCGCGTGGTGGTATTTGCCCTACCAACTGCTATCAATAAGGTTGGTAAATACTTTAACTAAACATTGGAAGGCTTACTATGAACGAACTCCCTTTTTGGAATTCGCTGGCTACTCTAATGTTTCCGCCCAGGTCGGTTACCAGTTGATTACAGATTATTAAACCTAAACCGCTACCGTGCTCATTCATAGTGCCCGGCTGCGACAAGGTCTCAAGGGAATTAAATAATCTATCGCTTATTTCACGGGGCATGCCAACTCCATAATCGGTAACGGTAATTTCTATTTGATTCCCCTTAGGAAATGCGTAAATATCTACCCTACTACCAGGGTTTGAAAATTTTATTGCATTCGATATTAAATTCCTTATTACAGTGCTTAAAATATCGGCATCGGAATTAATCGTTAATCCGGGCTCAACCCTGTTGTTTAATGCAACACTTTTGATTTCGGCCGCAGGCTTTTGGGTAAAAATAACCCTATCAACAAATTCTTTTAAATCGATATTGTTTTTTCGGATTGTGATCTGTTTTCCCTGCGATTTAATCCAACTAAGCACATTCTCAAGCAAATCGTTGGTGGCAAAACCTAAGGCGTATAACCGTCGCGAAAGTTCTATCAGCTCATCGTCGCCAATGGCAAGGCTTTTCTCTTTAACCATATGGGCAATGGTTACAATTGATGTTAGCTGATTCTTAAGGTCGTGGGTTAATATGGAGAAAAATCTATCCTTTGAGATATTAAGCTTATTAATCTCATCACGTTGGGCCTGTAACAACCTTACATCTTTTGATCGTTTTAGGTAAAAATAGATAGCAAGCCCAACAATCAATACAAGAAGTATAATAATTGCAACATAGAGTTTAATAATGTTACGTTGAAAGTTTAACCGCTCAGCCAGAGCTTTCTCTCGTTCTTTCTGAAGATTAATTGTTTCCTCGTACTTCAAAGCCTCAGTTAGCTGCGTTAATCGTTCAACATATTGGCTCAAAGCTATGCTATCGTTCAATACCACAGCCTGATTGCTATGGTAGTATGCCTTTTCGAACTGTTTTTTTTGTGCAAAAGCTAAGGCTAAGCCGTTATGGCAATCGCGCGATACCGTTAGGTTATTAAAACTCTCATTATTCCTTAAACTTTTTTCAAAGCAAAGTATTGCATCGTCGTACTTGTGTAACTTATTGTATAGTTGACCCTTGTAAAAGTTTGCAATGGCAATTCCTTGCAAATCGTTTTTGGGCGAATACAAATCAATTGCAGTTTGAATGCTTTGCAAGCTTTTTTCGTACTGTCCCAATAGCAACTCAATGGAACCTATATTAAGGTACGATGTTGCAACACCCTGATTATATCCGATTTTTTGCCTCAATTCCAATGAATGATTAAAGCATTTAAGGGCAGAGTCGAGCTCATTTTTATTCTTGTAAATGGTTCCCATTATGTTGTAAATGTATGCCAGGGTATAATCGTCGCTAACCTTTTCTGCATACTCCATTGCCCGCTTGCCAAACTCAACTGCTCGGTTGTATAGTCCAAGCCGATTGTACAAGTCGGCAAGGTTATTATACTGAAAAGCCAGGTATTTATCAAAACCATTAGTTCGTGAAATTTCTAAACCATTGAAGTAACATTCCAATGCCTGTGCGTATCGTCCCTTGTTGCGGTAGGCTATTCCTAACCGGTTGTAGGAATCGGACAATTCCATTTGTAGGTTCAACGATTTTGCAAGCGAAACAGCCATTTGGCCGTACTCAATGGCCTTATCGGGATCGCTATTCCTGTTTTCCCAGCACAAAAGCTTTAGGGTAACCACCTTTATTGAATCGTCCGGTCTATCGAGAACCTTAGCCAACGCTTCGAGCGACGATGGTTTTACACCCCCTAATATGTCATCCTGTGCGGTAATGAAAATGGGCGTGTAAAATGAAAAAATCAATAAAAACGAAAGGTTTATAGATATCGCCTTAAACATACAATGGGCATTCATACAAAAATTTTTTTAAATATACTGCAATTTTCCTGTAAAAACTAACATTGAATTCATTGGTTATTAGATTATAAAGTTTGATACTATTCGACCATTACATTGCGTTAGCAACAATTCGATATATTTGCACCAATGCTATGAAAAAGAAAAAACGAAATAATCAATGGCTTTTACCTGTTGCCCTATTCATTGGTGCTCTGGCCGTATGGATTGTTGTACGTTTCATATCCGATCCGCATCACCGCTACCTTATTTGGGGTATTGATGTTTCGGCTCACACCGGAAAAATTGATTGGGAAAAGGTAAAAAATCACAAGGTTGATTTTGCTTTTATCAAAGCCAGCGAGGGGGCAACCCTTAAAGATAAATCGTTTAGAGATAACGTTGAGCGAGCAAGGGAGGCGGGGATTCCTGTGGGAGCTTACCACTTTTTCAACTTTAACCGTAGGGGTATTGCTCAGGCGCAAAATTTTTTGAAGGCTATCCATGGGCTTGAATTCGACTTGCCACCAGTTGTTGACGTGGAGGAATGGGGCAATGTAGTTCGCCGACCACGCAAGCAAATTATTGCCGACCTAGTCGATTTTGTTGAACTTGTCGAAAAAACCACAGGGCAAAAGGTATTAATTTATACCAACAAGGACACATTTAAGTGGTACATCAGCGAAGTTTTCCCCGAAAACGACATTTGGATTTGCTCTTTTGACCACACCCCCGAAATTGACAAGCAATGGACTTTCTGGCAATACCATCACGAAGGGCGACTAAAAGGCGTTCAGGGGAAAGTCGATTTTAACGTATTTTACGGCAACACCATTGAATGGAGGCAATACTTAACTAATAAGAAACGATAGCTACCTAACTTTAAATCAACCATACAAATTAAATGCGAGTTCATTTTATAGCCATAGGCGGCAGTGCGATGCACAATCTGGCCATTGCAATGAAGCTCAAAGGTTACCACGTAACCGGTTCGGACGACGAAATTTTTGAGCCTTCGCTTACGCGTCTCAAAAACCATGGGCTTCTACCCGAATACCAGGGCTGGAACCCCAATATAATTAGCCCTGAAATAGATGCCATAGTGCTGGGTATGCATGCCCGTGCCGATAATCCCGAATTGCTACGCGCAAAGGAACTTGGAATAAAGATTTTTTCATACCCCGAATACCTTTATGAGCAATCGAGGAATAAAACAAGAATTGTAGTTGGCGGTAGCCATGGTAAAACCACCATCACATCAATGATCATGCATGTGTTACAGCACCTTGGCTACAAGTTCGATTATATGGTTGGCGCTCAGCTAAAAGGGTTCGATAACATGGTATCGTTTTCCGATGATGCTCCCTTTGCGGTTTTCGAGGGTGATGAGTACCTCACCTCACCCATCGATCCTCGACCAAAATTTCATGTTTATCGCCCTAATATTGCCATAATATCGGGCATTTCCTGGGATCATATCAACGTTTTCCCATCCTTTGAGATTTACCGGCAACAATTTGCCAAGTTTATTGATTGCATTGAGCCTGAAGGCTCCATCATCTACTGCGCCGAAGACCCTGAAGTTTGTAGCGTAGTTAATTCAAACTCTCGGGGCGATATAAACAGGATACCTTACCATACCCATCCACACGATACTTACAACGGTACATGTAGGCTTATTGATAACGGCAACTATATCTATCTTAAAATATTTGGCAAGCATAACATGCAGAACGTTTCGGCAGCCTTGGCTGCCTGCAATGCCATTGGCATAACCAATACCCAATTCTACAATGCAATTTCATCGTTTGAGGGGGCAGCCAAACGCTTACAGCTGCTTGCACACAATTCACATACCGCCGTTTATCTCGATTTTGCCCATTCACCCTCAAAGGTTAAAGCAACCATTGAGGCTGTGAAAGAGCAGAGCCCCAGTAGGGAGTTGGTCATTTGCTTCGAGCTGCATACGTTCAGCAGCCTAACCAAGGAATTCTTGAATCAATACCACGGAACCCTAAAGGATGCCGATATACCTTTTGTTTTCTATAATCCTCATACAGTGGCAATGAAAAAATTACCTCCAATTGAGCCAAGCGATGTAATACAAGGGTTTGGAAATCCTACACCAACAGTATTTACCAATTCTAACGAACTTGTTAATGCCCTACGAACCCTTAACTGGAGTAACAAAAATCTTTTGATAATGACTTCCGGAAACTTTGCCGGCCTAGATTTGCAACATTTAGCTAATATGATTGTTGAGTAAATGAATCTCATTAACTACTAATAAATATATTTGCAAAAACTTAACACCTTAAAATATGAAAAGAGTTCTTACCATTCTAACAGTACTGCTAGTTTTGATTACAGCAGCAAATGCTCAAGACTACAAAACAGGCCTTGGGTTAAGAGGTGGTTATCCCTCAGGAGTTACTGTTAAACATTTCTTCGCCAAGAAATCGGCAGTTGAAGGCATCCTATCCTTTGGCTGGGGCGGTATTGGCGTTACGGGACTATATCAACTGCACAACCCTATACCCGATGCCCCCGGCCTAAAGTGGTACTATGGGTTTGGCGCACACTTTGCTACGGCCAATGCCGAGAAAAAGAATCCTTTTGAAAATACTTACGGAAGCAAGCTATTCCTTGGAGCCGATGCGATTATAGGTTTAGAGTTCACATTTAAAGATGCTCCTATATGTTTAGGCCTCGATGTACTTCCAATTCTAAACATCATTGAATCACCGGGATTATGGTTTAATGCAGGTTTATCAATTCGATACACGTTTAAATAAAATTTTTTTTGAAAAATTTTGTAGAAAAAAATTTATCGTTTACCTTTGCACCCGCTTTCATGAGGTAATACTCAAAGCAAAGTAAACAATGGCCCGTTCGTCTAGGGGTTAGGACGTCAGGTTTTCATCCTGGTAACAGGGGTTCGATTCCCCTACGGGCTACTAAACATGAAAATACTTTATTAGCGATGGCAAATCATAAATCAGCAGAAAAAAGAATCAGGCAGTCGGAAACTCGTAGGGAGCACAACCGTTACTATGCCAAAACTACTCGTAACGCATTAAAGGCTTTACGCAACACTACCGATAAGGCTGCTGCTATGGAACTTCTTCCTAAAGTATCAGCTATGCTCGATAAGTTGGCTAAACGCAACATCATTCACAAGAATAAAGCTTCTAACCTCAAGAGTTCTATTCAGAAGCACGTAAACGCTTTGTAATAAATTATCCCACTACATACTTATGGGCTGTCTCGTCAAAGGGGCAGCCCAATTTGTTTTATCGCCTATTAAACCTTATGGTACTTTTTTGCTCCAATTGGGGAACTAATTAAGCATGTTTTATGGAACATTACTACGGTGAACTTGCCGCACTCCTTACGGCTGTTTTTTGGACAGTAACTGCATTGGCATTCGAATCGGCAAGCCGAAAGGTGGGTTCACTTTCAGTAAACCTATTGAGGTTAGCAACCGCATTCGTCTTCCTTTCGGTTTTTGCGTGGATTAGCCGGGGGAAAGCATTCCCGGTTGATGCCGGAATGCATCAGTGGGTTTGGCTTTCGCTCTCAGGCCTGGTTGGGTTTGTTCTGGGCGATCTTTTCCTGTTCCAATCGTATGTTGTTATAGGTTCAAGAATATCGATGCTGATTATGTCGTTAGCGCCACCCATGGCAGCAATTATAGGTTGGCTAACCATGGGCGAAACCCTAACGCTAAAACAAGCCATTGCCATGGCTGTGGTATTGGCTGGTATTGTGCTTGTTGTGCTGGAAAGGCAAGCGCCCGATGAAAATGGTAACGGCAAACGTGTGAGGTTCTCGTATCCAATAGCCGGTATTTTGCTGGCATTTGGAGGGGCTTTGGGACAAGCTGGAGGATTGGTGCTCAGCAAGTATGGCATGGCCGGCTATGGTGTTATCCCTTCGGTGCAAATTCGGGTTATAACCGGAATAGTTGGTTTTACCCTCTTTTTTGCCCTTTCCAACAAATGGAGGAGCCTAATTGAAGCTGTGCAAAACGGTAAAGCCATGAAAAGACTGCTGGTTGGTGCATTCTTTGGGCCTTTTCTGGGTGTTTCGTTTTCGCTTTTAGCAGTAAAACATACCTCAACAGGTGTTGCATCGGCGCTGATGTCCATTGTTCCCGTTCTAATCATCGCTCCTGCTGTAATAGTATTCAAGGAGAAAATTACTGCAAAGGAACTAATTGGAGCAATAGTTACAGTGGTGGGTGTAGCAATATTCTTCCTTTAGCAATTTTAGGAAAGCAGTCGGGACAGTAATTCAATAAGCTTTTCTTTATCAATTGGCTTGGCGATATGATCGTCGCACCCAGCATCTATCGATTTTTGCCTATCGGTATCCATGGCATTTGCCGTTTGCGCTATCACCTTAACATGCGGCTGGGCTTGCTTAATCTTCGATACCAGCTCGTAACCCGACATATCGGGTAGGTAAACATCAACCAAAGCAATATCAATTTTAACCTTGTCGTTCAGAATTGTTGTAACATCTTTCCCACATGCAGCCTGTAGTAGTACAGCACCAGTCCCCTTGAGCATCTCCCTTAAAAGCAGAGCCGAAGGCTCGTTATCCTCAACAATTAGCAGAACCTTATTTTTCAATTTTGATTTGGATGCTTTAACCGGCACCTCCACCTGTTGACCCGGGGAGGCTATACTAATGGGTATTTCGAACCAGAAGGTTGACCCAACATCGGGTCGGGAATCAAGGCCAATTCGGCCACCCATAGCCTCAACTATTCCTTTACAAATTGATAATCCTAATCCTGAACCGCCATATTCGCGGGTTAGTGACCCGTCAATCTGTCTGAATCGCTCAAAAACCGCATCGTGGTATTCCGAATCGATTCCAATACCCGTATCTTCCACACTAACGCGGAGTAGGTCGTGTATCACGGTATAACCTAAAACTATGCGCCCGCTGTTGGTAAACTTAATGGCATTGTTCAGCAGGTTCATCACTACCTGCTGAAGCCTATCGGGATCGGTTAACACTTCAAGGGCGGCATCGGTAGGACTAAACGACATTTCAATGGAAATGTGGTTTTTATTAACCCTATCGAGCTCAAACTCAGCCGAACGATAGCAGTTGGCAAAGAGTGAACCCAGCTGAACCGGACGTTTGTATATGGTAAGCTGTTTTGAATCGATTTTTGATATATCGATAATATCGTTAATTAAGCGCATTAAGCGCTGGGCGTTATCGGAAATGATATCCAAATATCCGTTTACCTCTTCGGGGGTAAGGTTTGGGGTTTCCTTTACCAGCTTTGAAAAACCAACTATTGAGTTCATGGGGGTACGAATCTCATGGCTCATATTTGCCAAAAATGCGGTTTTTAATTCATTTGCTTCCTCGGCTCGCTTTAAGCATACTTCAACTTCTTGGTTTTTCTGCTCCAGTAGGGAGTTATAGTACTTCTGCAACCGTAACCCTTTGTGCCGTGCTCGGGCAAGAATCAGAATAAAAAACAGGATTGCGAGTAACACTATAACAAAGGCGACCGCTGAAAATAATAGTCCCTTACTTACCTTAAGCAAACCTTCGTGCTTGTTAATTATTATAGAACCGTGAGGAACTAGTTTTTTATTTAATGAATGCCTTACTAATTCGGAGTAATCGAGTATTACACTGCAAGGGCCTTCGGCCGGAGGAATTGTTGATGGCGAAACCCCTTTAAGCATTAAACGGGCAAGCTCACCTGCCCGGAAACCATGGCTATATCCCGAAATGATTCCACCGCCAACTATACCATGATTTAGGTAAAACGACCATGTACCGTAAATGGGAACCTTTACATACCGATTTAAAGAATCGAGAATTGCTTCGTAGGAAAAGTAATTTCCTTTGTTGTCCCTATTAAAAAGTAAAAATAGAATGGCATCGTTACTGGTTATTGCAGACAATGTATCGATAAGCTCTTGGTAACTTGCGTTGTCAATTATCCTAATGTCAAAACCCGGGTTGTATTTCAAAAGTGTATTTCTGATTCTATCATGAATAACTTGCCCTGTGGTTGTGTTGTCGGTTATGGCGTAAACAGTTTTTACATCAGGCTGGAGTTGCTTTATTAATTCGAGGTTTGATTTGATATCAACCATCTCATAAATGCCCGTAAAGTTTTTTGGAAAACTTCTTTTCTGGTTCACCCCCATAAAAACCACCGGAACTTTATCTAAACCTTGAACCTCCTTTACAAGTTCTTCCAATAAAATTGAGGCATCATCGTCGGTAATGGCGATTAGCGAGGGATTTATCTGCTTAATACGGGCAAGCATAAACTGCCTGTAGTAAGTGCTCGATAGATTTTCGGGATGACGCTTGGTATCGAGATACTCAGCATATATCTCTACAGGCTTTTCAAATTTTTTGATGGCATCGGTAAAGCCTTTGTTAAGGCTATCGGTCCAACTTAAACCAGTGTGGTAGGAGTTAATTATTAGAACCCTGTAAGGCTCTTCTTTAGCGCTAAGCTGTAAAAGGCCTAGTATGAGTAAAAGTGAAATTAATGCCTTCCGAAACATACCCTATTATGCTACTAACAATTTCACAATTTACAAAAAAGAAAGACATCCCAGCTACTAATCAATACCAAAAAAATATCCGATATCTTTTAAGTTTA
>LUYY01000056.1 GCA_001603415.1 Bacteroidales bacterium Bact_07
CTTCCGATCTATTTATCCCATAAATAGTAGATAACAGAAAGTATAATATACCAAACAATAATAATTGAAAGTGATGCTTTTTGGAAAATTGCTATAAATATAATTGCGCCAGAGATGAATGTTAGCTGTTTGTATGCAATAGCAGGTTTTAGCGACTTGATTTTGAGGGAGAACATTGGTAGTTCACAAACCAAAAGGAACGAAAGTACGAATGAGAGAGCAATAAGAACAGCTGGTGAGCTAACAATTGGATTAAATAGACCCGCCCAAGTGCTATTTGCACCAAAAACCAAACCTATTATTAAAAATGCATTTGCAGGTGTTGGCAACCCGATAAAAGAGCTGGTTTGTCGCTCATCGATATTGAAAAGCCCAAGGCGAAGCGACGAGAAAACTGCAACCACAAAAGGAATTATCAGAATTAAATGACCCTGGAAAATTCCATGGCAATTGCTTATACCCAAGCTATTGCGAAGCAGGTGGTAAAGAATAACTGCAGGTGCCACACCAAAGCTAACCACATCCGAAAGCGAATCGAGTTCCTTGCCAAGTTGCGTGTATGCTCCTATTAGCCTTGCGGTAAAGCCATCTAAAAAATCGAGAATACCTGATACTATGATAAGCAAACCAGCAAGTTCCAGGTGCCCTTCGAATGCGGCTACTATTGATAGGCAGCCCGAAAAAAGGTTGAGCAATGTTATACCATTGGGTATGTGCCTTAAGATTCGGATTATATTATTCATATACAATGAAATAGATGTGTGAAAAATCGATTTTATACCTTTGCATACCTGTTCATCAATCTATTAGATAAATGCCATACGCCATAGCCAACGGCACTGCCCAGCAATGCTCCTACAAGTACATCGGCGGGGTAATGCACCCCAAGGTATATGCGGCTGTATGAAACAAAAGCCGCCCAAATTAGCAAACCAACAGTAGCCCAGCGGTTTCCATACAGCAAACATAGGAAAACCGAAACGCCAAAAGTGTTAGCAGCATGCGAAGAAACAAAGCCAAACGTGCCGCCGCAACTCCCCACCAGATGGATAACACCACTTAAATCGGGATTGTGGCAAGGCCGTAACCGCTGAAAAACATTTTTAAAAAGATGAACCGATAGCTGGTCGGCTAAAATGACAACAACGGCAATGGCAAGCAGCCACCACAAGGTATTCCATTTATGCTTACGGGCAATAAAGTAGATAAGCAAAAGGTAAAATGGCAACCATGTTAGCTTTCCCGGTGCAAAAAGCATAACGCCATCCCAGAAAGGGCTGTGAAGCCCGTTAAGGAAAAGGAATAAATCGGTGTCGAACTTTACCAGGTAGTCAATCATAGTTACTGTTGATTTAGGTTTTCCCAAAGCATATCTTTCAACCGGTCAATGCCCTCGCCAGTAACCGACGAAATAAACACGGCGGGTATATCGGGCAGATGCTTTGCAATTTTCTTTTTAGCTTGGTCGTCAACCAAGTCGCATTTGGTTATGGCCAGAGCCCTTTTCTTATCGAGTAGTTCTGGGTTGTACATTTTGAGCTCGTTTACCAGAATTTCGTACTGGGCATATATATCCTCGGAATCGGCAGGCACCATGAATAGCAGCATGGAGTTGCGCTCAATGTGGCGCAAGAATCTTAGCCCAAGACCTTTCCCTTCGTGGGCGCCCTCAATTATTCCGGGAATATCGGCCATTACAAAAGATCTATCGTCGCGGTAGCGGACAATGCCAAGGTTTGGAACCAGTGTGGTAAAAGGGTAATCGGCAATTTTGGGCTTGGCTGCACTCACCACCGAGAGCAATGTCGATTTACCGGCATTGGGGAAACCAACCAATCCAACGTCGGCCAGTATCTTTAGCTCCAGAATAATGTACCCCTCTTGGGCAGGTTCGCCGGGTTGAGCAAACCGGGGCGTTTGCATGGTGGCTGTACGAAAGTTCCAGTTACCTAAACCACCCCGTCCACCTTTCATTATCATCTCAACCTGTCCGTGTTCCGTAATCTCAGCAATCACCTCGTTAGTTTCGGCATCGCGGGCAATGGTGCCAATGGGCACCTCAATGTAAATATCCTCGCCATCCTTACCCGTGCATCGTGCTCCGCTTCCCGATTCGCCATCGCCAGCATAAATATGGCGCTGGTACTTTAGGTGCAGCAATGTCCAAAGCTGACTGTTCCCTTTAAGGTAGATATGCCCACCACGTCCCCCATCGCCGCCGTCGGGGCCCCCTTTGGGCACAAACTTTTCCCTGCGGAAATGCACGCTTCCCGCACCACCCTTGCCCGAGCGGCAAAATATCTTAACGTAATCTACAAAGTTGGAATTTGACATGGCCTAATTAAAACTAGTGGCAAAGTTAGTTAAAATGGTGGAATGTTTATGGAAAAGATAAATGGATCATTATATTAGTAAAATGAAAGGCCACCTTGTACGATGGCCTTTCTTTAATATTCCATATTTTCATGTTTACCTGCTACTATCAATCACCTGACAAATCCGTTCAAATATTTCATCGATAGTACCCATTCCGTTAACGCCACGGTACTTGCCTTGCGCCTTGTAGTAGTCCATTACGGGTAGGGTTGTTTTATTGTAGATATCGAGCCTACCCCGAATAATGCTTTCGTCCTGGTCATCGCTGCGGTCGCTCATTTTACCACGGTTCAGTAGGCGAGCAATGAGCTCGTTGTAATCAACCTCAAGCGCCAGCATAATGGTTATGGGTGCCTTTTTGGCATCGAGCATCTCGTCGAGTTTTTTGGCCTGAACGGTAGTTCGGGGAAACCCATCGAACACAAAACCCGGAACTTCGTGGTGGTTATCGAGCTCCTTAGCAATCAAATTGATCACCATTTCATCGGGAACAAGTTGGCCCTTATCGATATACTTTTGAGCCTCTATACCAATTGGCGACTGTTCACGTATTGCAGCCCTAAGCATATCGCCTGTAGCCAGATGCTGCAGCTTGTATTTCTCAATTATTTTTTGGGATTGAGTGCCCTTACCTGCGCCCGGTGGGCCAAATAATACAATGTTAAGCATTTTACGATATATTGTGTTTTGGTTTATTAATGTTTAGTCTCCAACCTCTTACCTGCTAAAATGCTTGAACAAATATAGGGAAACAATTTTCATAGCCAAAAATAATTAAGACATTTTACGGGTTGACTTAAAGTTGGCCGATAGCATATTTTTCTATTATATTGAAGATGTATAAGTAAAAGTTAACCATATTTACATGCATTAATTGTTTTTTACCATCGCAACTCTTGTTTCTAGGAATTTATGAGTTGTGGGTACCTCAGATTTGTATTCAGGGGTAAGATACAGGAGTCATCATTCTGAATACCCTTAACGGCTCACGGTTAATGGTTTACGTTTAAGGTTTATATTCTTCTAACTTCCTCTAACTTCCTCTAACTTCTTCTAACTTCCTTTAACTCCCTTATATTCTCTCTTCTACCGGTCAACGGCTCACGGTTAACGATTCACGCACCTCCTTTGGCTATTTACTTTAACCACCTCCCCGCCATTTTGATTTTTCCCCATTTTGTATTAGGTTTGATAAAATTTCCGGATATGAACCAGCTTGTGCGTTATATCATCATCGGGTTTATTGTTGCTCTGGTGGCTTTTCTGGTTTGGTATTTTTCGTCGATAGTTGCCTATGTGCTTATTTCGGCTGTTCTTAGCCTGATGGGTAAGCCCATTGTCGATTTTATTTCGGGTATCAAAATCAGGAACTGGTCACCTCCCCGTTTTATAGGGGCAACCATAGCACTTATAGCAATATGGTTACTATTTATTGCCTTTTTCCGTATAATGATTCCCCTTGTAATTGCTCAATTTAACGAGTTGGGCTCCATTGATGTACAGGGCTTGGTAGCATCGTTTGCCGAACCAATTAATAGCATTCAGCAATTCATTCAACACTACCTGCCTAAAAGTGCACAGGGATTTGTATTGCAGGATTTTCTGATAAGCAAAATATCGGGCATATTTACGGTTTCAATGATTACCAATGCTTTTTCATCAACAGCAAACCTGCTGATAAGCCTTCTTATTGCCCTTTTTTCTATCAGTTTCATTACATTTTTTTTCCTAAAGGACGATACGCTATTTTTTAAAAGTGTGATCCTACTGTTTCCGGAGAAATATGAAGCGCAAATAACACGTGCACTGATAAGTATTAACAAGCTTTTGCGCCGCTACTTTGTGGGTATAGTTATAGAGAGTACGGGCATCATGGTACTGGACACCATCGGATTAACCCTAATTGGCGTTCGCTTTCAAACAGCAGTGGTAGTAGGTTTGATTGCTGGAATAATGAACGTTGTGCCATACGTTGGGCCACTCACGGGTACGGTACTGGGTACGCTGATTGTTATGGCCACTCAGCTTCACGCTGGTTTCTCGGCCGATATGCTTTCATTCACCTTACTGGTTGTTGCAGTCTTTTTAATCACTCAGCTAATCGACAATATTGTTTTTCAACCTTTGATATACGGGAATAGCGTAAAAGCGCACCCGCTTGAAATATTTATTGTTTTGCTCATTGCCGGCAGCGTAGCCGGAATTCTTGGAATGCTGCTTGCCATCCCAAGCTATACAGTAATTCGTGTTTTTGCCAAGGAATTTTTTAATAACTTTAGGGTTGTTCAAAAATTAACCGAAAAGATATAAACTGAATATCGATTTTGCTTAACTTTACCTGATAAACCCAGTTAGCAATGATTAGGAATATATTACGTATCACCATAACCCTTGCGGTTTTAGCATTTTTGCCACTATTGGGCTTTGCACAGTGGAGTGAGGCCGATTCGGTTTTCACCTGGAAACTCATTGAAACAGCCAACCTGAGCAGCCAGTCAACCCTGCAATTCATACCAAGACAAGGGGTTACTCCTACATCCTGGGACTTTGGCGACAGCAATACTTCCACCGATGTTTCGCCCACACACACATATAGCTACTCCAATTGGGACGACAGCATTACCGTAACGCTAAGCTATACCGCAAATGGTGAAAGCCTAACGCATAGTCGCAGAATTCCCTTAAGCCCTGCATTCTTCCTTGTTTCGCCTGATAGAAATTTAGGGAAATTAGCTACCTATAAAAGGGTTTTTGTTAACCTGTACAGGATTCCCAATAATCCCGACTCGCTTGGTAATTTGCGTTTCCATTGGTTTATCGATGGAACCGCCCTGCCCGGTAACGCATTCGATGATATTGCTTTAGGCCAGTGGCCAAATATATACCATACCTTTACCTCAGCTGGAGTGTACAATGTGAAGCTTGAGGTTCGTAATTCAAACAGTGGTCAAACTGCTGAGTTTACCCATTCAGTAAGAATTTTCCCCGATTTATCGAGCGGGAAAGATACTTTAAGAAATGTACCAAATGTTTTTACCCCCAATTCCGATGGACAAAACGATGAGTTTATTGTTTCATCGAGCGGCACGGCTTGGTTCGACTTTAGAGTTTTTACCCGTTCAGGCGGGCTGGTTTACAAAACCGAATCGAGCATTATCCGTTGGGATGGCAAGAACAACCAGGGAGCCGATATGCCCGATGGGATTTACTATTACGTTATTGAAGACCTAAGCGGGCAGTATGAAAGTGCAAAAGGTTTTGTTTACCTATTCAGGGGAAAGAAATAAAATTTTTAGCAAATGCAAAAGAGAATACTTGAGGTTTTACTGTTAAGCATCACATTCCTGTTTTCTTGCAATAATGTTGTTTTCGACAAGCCCCAACCTGTTGATAGTATAAGTATCGATAACCTTACCAAGGTTTTTCCCGGCATTTACATAAGTTCCGATAGCGATACCCTGCGAGTTTCAAAAACTACCATCACCTTGGGCAGTCATAACTCTGCTACCATTACCGGCACGCTGGGGAAAAATATGGATGTGAGAGGATATTCCGATGGTTTTATTGTTAACCTTTCCGATAGTGTACAAGGCCGATTAGTTTGGATTCCTTTTCTTTTCAAGTTACGGAACGATTCACTTTATATCAGATTTTCCGATATCGGGTCAAACCAGCTTGTTGAAATTGAAAATAAAATCAACTCCATTGCTTCAATAGAGGTTACCAAAAACGATAAAGGCGAGTACCAAATGATTATTGTAAAACCAAAAAACTCAATCGAGTTCGAAAGGCTTGTAAACGCGGGGATTTTCAATAAAACTGTCTCGATGAGGATGGAAAAACAAAAGCCCTGAAGGGCTTACTGTTCTATCCACTTAAACCAAACTTTTTGGTCGATATAGGGGATGCCATTTTTATCGCATACCCGCATGGTGTGGCCGGTACCGCCCGTTTTGGGCCTGGTTAAATCATCGTAAAAAATTGCAAACGCAGCTGGTTGCAACCTCGAAGTGCCAACCACCTTAATGGTATCGCGAAGCAGGTATCGGGCTTTTACTGTAAGCGCATTGTCGCCTGCCTTTAAGAATCCATCGATAAGCGGGGCTACGCTGCTGCTGTTTTTGGTATGAAAGATAACATCGGGCTCGCTTGCCAAATCAACATCGTCGAGTGAGAAGGTTTGATGCCCGAGGTTGCTTTTGCGCCTGTGTCCACGGTATGGGGTGATAACCTGTAAACGCGAGGGGTCAACCTGAGCAACGCCTTGGGAGAAGTAATAATCGGCACCCTTGGCATTCCCGCTCCGAAAAACGATATGCTTGGTTGAGCCTGCAAGTAATTTACCAACATCAAACAGTTTGGGCTGGTCAGCAGGTAAAACGGCACGTTTACCCTCTAAAAGGATAACCGTGCCGGGTTTATCGTAGGTTTTAACAAATTGCTCAATGGTAACCATTAAAATCTTATCCTTTATAGCTTATCCACTTAATCATTTCCTTCCAGGTGTACTTTTTACCGTACATTAGGATACCTACCCTGTAAATTTTGGCGGCAAGCCAGGTGATAAGGATAAAGGTTCCCACAAGCAGCGTAGCTGAAAGGGCTAACTGCCAGGTTGGAACACCAAATGGTAAACGGGTGAGCATAATTATAGGTGAAGTAAAGGGTATAATGGAGAACCAAAAAGCTAATGGCCCATCGGGCGACTTAATTCCGCTAATCATCACAATGATTGCCAGAATAAGCGGCAGAGTAATGGGTAGGGTTAGCTGCTGGGTATCGGTAATGCTTTCAACTGCCGAACCTACGGCAGCAAACATGGCGGCGTAAAGCAGGTACCCAAATAGGAAGTAGAAGATAAAACCGCCGATGAGTAATGGAAAATTCTGGTTTTTAAGGGCGTTGAGAAAACTCATGCCTTCGTTATTAGCTGCGGCTGCTGCCTGCTCCTGTACCTGAGTCATTTGTGGGTTGGCCTGAGTTACGGCCTGCATTTGCTCTGTGGTGGGCTTTGTGGCCATTTTGCTGCTAATCAGGTTAATACCTGCACCGGCAAGGGCTGCGGTCATCACCACCCAAATAAATATTTGCAGCAAGCTAACCGATGCCATTCCAAAAATCTTACCGGCCATCATCTGGAATGGCTTAACCGAAGATATTATCACTTCGACCACACGGTTGGTTTTTTCCTCAATAACACCCTGCATCACCTGGTTGCCTGTAATAAGCACCATCATATACATCATAAAGCTCATGATGTATGCAATTGCCATGGCAATTAGGGTGTTGCTCTCTTTTTCCTCGCCCGATTGGCTAACCTTTATCGATTTAATGGAGATGCTTGTCTTTACGTCGGCAAGTATCTTATCTAAATTATCGATATTGTATGCCTTGAGCTTTCGGGCTTCAATCTCTTTCTCCAGCGAATTTTCGAGGTGCTGCATCACGTCAATTGCAGGTTGCTTTTGCGAGTAGATAGTAAAAGCCGGTTGATTGGGGGCAGTGGTAGTGTCAATTACTAATAGGGCGTAGTAACCTGCGTCGTTCAGTTTTTCCTTTACTGCTTCGGCAGGGGTATCGGTTATGTAAGCAATCTTGATGTATTCAGTTGATGGAATTACATCGAGGTACTGCTTGGTATTATCAACAACCGCCACGGTGCGAACATCGGTTACCTCCAGCGATGCCAAATAACTAGGGAGTATGGCTATTGCAGCAAAAAATATGGGAGAGAGCAGGGTGGTTATGATAAACGATTTTTTTCTGACCCTGGTCATGAACTCGCGCTGCATTATAAGAAATATCTTGTTCATAGGATTTTCAATTTTTAGTATTTTAAAACCTAACCGTTTACTAAGTTGTGCTTGCGGTTATAATCCTGCACAACCTGGATAAAAATATCGTGCATGCTTGGCACAATGGGGTTAAACGATACAATTTCAACCGCCGGCAGCAATTGCTGTAAAAGATTGTTGGCATCGGATTGTGATGTTAGCCTAACCTGCGCCTTGGGCAACGAGTTTTCTGTGTCCACCTTAAGCAGTTCAAATCTCCCTTCAAGTTTTTGCCTTAAGGCATCGGGTTCGCCACGGAATGCCACTTCAAATACATTGCTACCGTAACTTTGCCTTACCTGGTCAATTTGGCCGCTGAGAATATTGCGCGACTTGTTGATTAGCGTGATATGGTCGCAAAGTTCCTCCACTGAGGCCATATTATGGGTAGAGAAAATGATGGTTGTTCCTTTTCGCTTCAGTTCCAAAATCTCATCCTTAACCAGTTGCACATTGATTGGGTCGAAACCGCTAAAGGGTTCATCAAAGATAAGAAGTTCCGGCTCGTGAATCACGGTAACCATGAATTGTACCTTTTGGGCCATACCCTTTGATAGTTCCTCTATTTTCTTATCCCACCATGCCTGTATTTCGAACTTCTCAAACCAATACTTTAGACGTTTCATGGCCTCGGCACGGCTAAGCCCTTTGAGTTGGGCAAGGAAAAGGGCCTGTTCGCCAACCTTCATCTTTTTGTATAGACCACGCTCCTCGGGCAGATAGCCAATGCGGTAAATATCGTTAGGTTGCATTTTGCGGCCATCGAACAATACCTCTCCCTTGTCGGGGCCGGTAATCTGATTTATGATTCGGATAAGAGTGGTTTTCCCAGCACCATTAGGCCCTAAAAGGCCGTAGATGCTACCCCGCGGCACCGAGATACTTACATCGTCCAATGCCAGGTGATTAGAAAAGCGCTTTTCAATCCCTTTGGTTTCTAATAG
>LUYY01000057.1 GCA_001603415.1 Bacteroidales bacterium Bact_07
TGAATCATTTTCTATTTCGGTTTTATAATCCCTTTTCTTGGTCATAAGATATAATCTTTATACAAATTTAGAGTTTTCTTTAGATTTTTTTAGGCATAATGTTGATATTTTATACTTTTGACAAAAGCAATTTGATATGGAAGGCTACATTGAACTACCCAAGTGCACATTACGATACCGTATTACCGGAAGCGGTCCGGCAGTGGTGCTGCTGCATGGATATTTGGAAAATCTTACCATTTGGGATGAGCTAACCGTGGAGCTCGAGACCGATTACACCATACTCACGGTTGACCTACCCGGACATGGCAAATCAATTTGCAAGGAGGAGGTAATTGGCATGGATTTCATGGCCGACTGCGTAAGCGCGGTTATGCGTTCGGTATCAATCAATAAGGTACATCTTATTGGACACTCAATGGGCGGATATGCAAGCTTGGCCTTTGCTGAACGTTACCCTAACTGGCTCACGGGGCTATGCCTGTTCCATTCCACCCCCAATGCCGATTCCCATGAGAAACTTTCAGCCCGCATGGCCGACATTAAACTGGTTAGGGACGGGAAAAAAGAACAAATTGTGCAAACCAGTATCCCGCGATTGTTTGCCAACCAAAATCACCATAGACTGTCGGGCGAAATTGAGCACATGAAATCAATTGCCCGAAACACAAGCGATGCCGGCATCATTGGTGCGCTAAACGGAATGGCTCAACGCCCCGATCGCAACCACGTAATTGAACAGGCACTTTTTCCGGTTACCATGATATTTGGGAAATACGATAATTTAATTTCAATGGAGGTAGCCCAAGCGTTGCAGGAGCGACATAAAAAAGCAAAAACCATCTACCTTGAAAATTCCGGTCACATGGGGTTTATGGAGGAACCCGAAAGAACGGCTTTGGCTATTAAATCGGTATTAAAATAAGTTATCTTTACCCCATGGAAAAAAGCAAGTATCCTTACGGAGTTAAGCAACCTCAGTTTGACAGGCGTTACCTGCAAATGGCTAAAATTTGGGCAAAAAACTCATACTGCAAACGCAGGCAGGTTGGTGCACTTATTGTTAAGGAACGAATGATTATTTCCGATGGATACAACGGCACACCCTCGGGTTTCGAAAATATCTGCGAGGATGAGAGTGGTAAAACTAAACCCTACGTTTTGCATGCCGAAGCTAATGCCATAACCAAAGTGGCCAAATCGAGCAACAGCTCCGAGGGTGCTACCCTTTACGTTACCTCTTCGCCTTGCATGGAATGCTCTAAGCTGATTATTCAGGCTGGGATCCGGAGAGTGGTTTACTGCGATGAATACCACAACCTCGATGGTATCGACCTGTTAAAACGCGCAGGAATTGAAGTGGTAAAAATTGAGATTGAGGATGTTGAAGATTTTTAATGACCAGGAATAGTATGAATTACCGAAACTCTAAGAAAGACATTATTTACCCAATAGTTTTTGCCATTGTGCTTATTATTGGTGTTGTTATTGGGCTGATTTTAGGCGGAAGGGTAGAGAAACCTAACCTACTTGTTTACCCCCGCACCGATAAGCTTAGTAATGTTATTCGTTACATTGCCGATGAGTATGTCGATACCATATCGGTTGAAACCCTTGTAGAGAATACCATACCTGCCGTGCTGAAAAACCTCGATCCTCATTCGGTTTATATTCCTGCTAAGGATTTACAATCGGTAAATGAACCGTTGGAGGGCGGTTTCGATGGCATAGGTATTCAGTTTAACATGAACAACGATACGGTTGTTGTGATTAACACTATACCTGGTGGCCCTTCGGAAAAATTAGGGATTTTGGCTGGTGATAGAATTGTAAAAGTAAACGGAAGGAACATTGCTGGCGTTAAATTCCCTATGGATAGTGTTCCCAAATTGCTGAAAGGACCAACTGGAACAAGGGTAAAGGTTAGCATCAAACGTGCCGATGTCCCCGATCTTATCGATTTTGATATAGTTCGTGATAAAATTCCAATTTACAGCGTAGATGTTGCCTACATGCCCACACAGGATATTGGTTACATCAAGATCAACACCTTTGCCAAAACAACTTACAAGGAGTTCCTGGAGGCCATGGTTAAGCTTACCGAAAAAGGTATGACCAAACTAATCCTCGACCTGCGGAGCAATAGCGGTGGCTATATGGATGCAGCCATTAATATTGCCAATGAATTCTTACCTGCCAATAGGTTGATTGTTTATACCCAAGGGAAAAACCGTCCGCGACAGGATGCTAAGTCGAATGGGAAAGGTTTCTTCCAAGATCTACCCCTTGCAATTCTGATCGATGAGTTTTCAGCATCGGCCAGCGAAATTCTTGCCGGTGCCATTCAGGATAACGATCGTGGTGCTATTATTGGTCGCCGTTCCTTTGGAAAAGGATTGGTTCAGGAGCAGGTTTACTTTTCCGATGGTTCTGCGCTTAGGTTAACCATTGCCCGCTATTACACCCCTTCGGGGCGTAGTATTCAAAAACCATATAAGCCCGGCGATGAGGAGTATTTCTATGAGATTGGAAATCGCTACCTGCATGGCGAGTTCCAGAATGCCGACAGCATTCAGTTTGCCGATTCGCTCAAATACTACACCGTTGGCGGTCGTTTGGTTTATGGTGGTGGCGGAATAATGCCCGATTTCTTTGTCCCTCTCGATACCAATGGTATTACACCATATTACCAGCAGGTTTCGCGCCGAAACCTTATCTATCGCTTCGCCTTTAAGTTTGCCGATGAGCACAGAAAGCAAACCCGCAACCTAAAAACTTTCGAGGAGGTTGACCGTTACCTTAAAAAGTTCAACCTTATGAACGATTTTGTAGCCTTTGCCAAATCGAATGGGGTAAATCCCGAGGCTGAGCATATTGCCAAATCAAAGTTGATAATCGAAACTCAACTTAAGGCAACCATCGCGCGGAATATCATCGATAACGAAGGCTTTTATCCCTACATTCGCTACATTGATGAAACCCTAATCAGGGCCATTGAACTCTGCGAAAAAGGAGACTGCAAAATGACAGCAAAGAAATAGGAAGCCGACCTCACCCCAGCCCCACTCCTTTCAGGAGAGGGAAGATTTAGATGAGTCGGGCGCGTCGTTTGTTGCTAGTTGTTCGTGAGATGGAATGGAACGCAGATGACGCAGATTTGGCAGATTTCCACTGTGAAACACCGTGTGAACCCTGTGTAACACTGTGGCGCTTATTTAGTTGATGGTTGACTGTTGATGGTTGTTAGTTTGGGGATGACCCCTTTCCTCATGTCATGCTGAGCACCGCCGAAGCATCTCTTCAATCCTCAATGAATGAGATCCTTCGCTTCGCTCAGGATGACAAGTGGCCTTGACAGTTGATGGTTGATAGAAAAGAATTCACTTTAATCTGGAATCTTGAATCTTGAATCTTGAACCTTGAATCCCGCTTCGCGGGACAGGCTCTTGAACCTTATACACCAAACCCTAATCACCATCCCCCCCCTCAACTGCACTCTGCACACTGTAAACTATTTTTCTCTACCTTTGCCAAAACCTCTTTAAAAATGAAAATTCTCGGACTTATTCCCGCTCGTTACGCTTCAACCCGATTCCCGGGTAAACCACTTGCCATAATAGCCGAAAAGCCCATGATTCAGTGGGTTTACGAACGCGCATCGCAGGTTTTTGATTGGTGCTACGTGGCTACCGACGACGATAGGATAAGGCATGCCGTTGAGGCATTCGGGGGTAGGGTAGTGATGACCTCGGAACTACACAAAAGCGGTACCGACCGCTGCGCCGAGGCTCTCGATATTGTTCAGTCGGAGCAGAATATACAGTTTGATGTGGTGGTTAACATACAGGGCGATGAGCCTTTCATTCAGCCCCAGCAGCTCAGCCGTGTGGTTGGTTGTTTTACAAATCCCAATGTTCAGATTGCCACACTGGTAAAACCCTTTGCTCCTACCGAGGATGTGTTTAATCCCAACAGTCCCAAGGTAATCCTGAATAAAAACTCCGAGGCCATCTACTTTAGCCGATCGGTTATACCATTTATTCGCGGAAAGGAGCAATCGCAATGGCAGAACTCGTTCAGGTATCTAAAGCATATTGGGCTATACGCCTACCGGGCTGATATACTCCGTCGCATAACCCGCCTGCAGCAAACGCCACTGGAACTAGCCGAATCGCTTGAGCAGCTCCGCTGGATTGAAAACGGATACCGCATCACCGTAGTGGAAACCGACCTCGAAACCCTTGCCGTTGATACACCCGAAGACCTTGAGAAGGTCAAGAGGGTAGCCGATAGGATGCTGAGGGAAGGGTAGTTGATGGTTGATGGTGAATTTAAATGGAACGCAGATGACGCAGATTTTGTTGATTTACACTGTGAAACTCCGTGTGAACCCTGTGTAACACTGTGATACTAATTAGTTGATGGTTGATGGTTGATAGTTTGAAATTGACCCGTCCTCTCATGTCATGCTGAGCTTCGTCGAAGCATCTCTTTTACCTTTATCCCTTATGAGTGGTTTTCCTGCAGTTGTTTTTTGTAATGTTTTCCATTTGCGATGCAACGCTTCCCCCTTTCTCTTTGGTTTATGCATTGCGTGCATCGCTTAACTAATGGGATTCCTAAACCCAGGGTTAAAACCCTGGGCAATATT
>LUYY01000317.1 GCA_001603415.1 Bacteroidales bacterium Bact_07
ACAATGAGCCAAATCTTCTGATAACAGCAGGTAAACCTGCTGTTACATGTAAGTCCGAAGCCTCGTTTTCTATTGCCTGCTGCAGATATTCCTTTATTATCATTTATTTCCACCTTTTTCACTTATTGATACTACGGACATCATTTCTTCCAATGATGTTACCCCTGATTTTACAATTCTGGAACAACTATCAGCCAAAGTGTTCATACCGCTGTCTACAGCATACTTGAAAAGTGCCTCCGCTGAGTTATTATGAGATATCATCTCTCTTAACTCATTTGATATGGTAAGGATTTCATAAACAGCTGTCCTTCCCTTATATCCTGTTCCATTACAGGCAGGGCACCCTACTGGTTTATAAAGCTTAATGCCTTCTTCAAGCTTCAGAAGCTTTATTTCATGTTCACTTGCATCATACTCTTCCTTACAATTAGAGCACAGCCTTCTGACGAGGCGCTGCGCAAGTACACCTACCAGGGATGATGCTATTAAAAATGGCTCAATACCCATATCAATAAGCCGGTTAATTGAGCTTACCGCATCATTTGTGTGCAATGTGCTTAATACAAGGTGTCCTGTTATAGCAGCCCGGATAGCAATTTCAGCAGTCTCGCTGTCACGAATCTCACCAACCATTATGATGTCCGGATCTTGCCTTAAGAAAGAACGCAGGGCATTGGCAAAAGTCATACCCGTTTTTACATTCACCTGAACCTGGTTGATACCTCGGATAGTTGCTTCAACAGGATCTTCAACGGTCATAATATTTACATTCGGCTTGCTTAATTCTCTGAGCGCAGTATACAACGTCGTGGATTTACCGCTTCCTGTAGGACCTGTAACGAGCACTATTCCGTGGGGGTGTGACAGAATGTGGTCGAATTTCTCAAGATCATCATCAAAGAAGCCCAAATCCTTTTTGGATATATTAAAACCATCTTTATCCATGATACGAATAACAACTTTTTCACCAAAAATTGTAGGCAGTACTGAAACACGGAAGTCATAGTTTTTCTTGCTTATTTTCAGCGCTACTCTCCCATCCTGAGGGAGCCGCTTCTCAGCTATATTCAAACCGCTTATAATCTTTACTCTTGCGACCAGTATCGGCTGCAGCTTTTTATCCTGCTTCATTATTTCAACAAGCTGCCCGTCAATCCTGAACCTTACCATTACGCAATCTTCATATGCTTCTATATGTATATCGCTTGCGCCTTTATCTATCGCGTTTTTAAATATCATGTTAAGCATTCTGACAATAGGCGCATCTTCAACATCACTGATGTTTATAGTGCTTTCGACCTGTTCTTTTTTCTGGACCTCTATTTCGATCTCTTCCTTAACCTTCTCCATTTCCACTTCGAAGTCCATAGGAAGCTCTTCTGTTTTTTCTTCTTCTTCAATAGTTTCTTCATGAGTTTCTTTCTGGTAATATTTTTCAATCAGCTGCTCAATCAGTTCATGATCCGCAAACATGGGTTTAATATCAAGGCCGGTAGCAAGCCGTAAGTCATCAATTGCATATATGTTTAATGGATCGCGCATGGCGACCCTTAAGGTATCATTCTCACATTCAACCGGTATGAGTTTATACTGGTAAGCTATTTTGCCGTTTATAAGCTTTATTACATTTTCCGGGATCTCCGCATTTTCCAGTTCGTAATAAGGTACACCATTTTCTTTTTCAAGGTGCGAATATAACTGCTCCTTAGTTATAAAGCTTTCCCTGACCATAATGGAACCAATAAGTCCGCCTTCCTTTTTTTGAATCTCGAGGGCGGTGTCTATTTGCATCTGGTTGATAACTCCTGATTCCAAAAGTAACTCGCCGATTCTCTTACTGTAAATATTGGACGAACTTGAGGGTTCTGTTCTTTTTTCTTTTTTATGGGCAGTTTTTGCCTTCTCAGCGCTCTTTGCCGCAATTTCTATAGCCTGAATATTTCGTTTCTCTTCATCTTCCTTGTCTTTATTAAAGATTTCATCAAGTTTCTTCTTGAGTTCATCGGGATCAACAAGTACAGGTTTTACTTCCATTGACGATATCAGCCTGGCACTATCAATAGCAAAAATATTTTTAGGATCTTTCATTGCAACAGTTATGGTATTATCATTTTTCGCGATAGCAAGCATTTCAAACTTTCTGGATATTTTCTCTCCCAGAAGCAATGGTATTTTTTCATCCTCCATCACATAAACGGAAAGATCAACATATTCTACACCTTCTGCTTCTGCCATCACATGTAGAAGTTCAGCCTTGCTTGCATAGCCTAATTCGGTAATGATGTTCTGAATTGGCATATTGAAATCCTGTTCCCTGTTGCGAACACTTTTAAGCTGCTCAGGTTCAAGTATTTTTCTTTCCAGTAAAAGCTGTTCGAAAACTTCAGTGTCTACTTTCATAACTTCCCCCTGTAAAAACTGAATTCAAAACAAAATCTTTCTATTCCGCGGCTTGTGCTATTATTG
>LUYY01000005.1 GCA_001603415.1 Bacteroidales bacterium Bact_07
GAGGATGCTCATCTGCTCTATGGCTTTTCCGATGTCCGTGAGCGGGAGGTTTTTCGCCTTTTGATTTCGGTTTCCGGGGTAGGTGCAAGTACGGCAAGGCTCATTCTTTCGTCGCTTACTACCGACGAAATTCAGGCAGCCATTACAACTGAAAATGTTAACCTGATTAAGCAGGTTAAGGGAATTGGACTAAAAACTGCGCAGCGTATAGTTGTTGATCTCAAGGATAAGGTATCGTTAGGCGATGTTACGGTATCACAAATTTTATCAACATCAAACAATACTTTGAAGAGCGAAGCGTTATCTGCATTGGTGATGCTTGGTTTTGCCCGTTCAGCAGCCGATAAGGTAATTGACCAGGTTTTGAAGGAAATGGGGCAAATGCCAGTTGAGGCGCTCATTAAGCATGCCCTCAAACGCTTGTAGTAACTGTAAAATGTCTTGTAATTTGAGAATTAAATACTTAACTCGTTACCATACTATCCGATTCATTGGGTTTATCACTCTCGTAACCATTAGCTCTACGAGAGCTTTTTCTGTTCCAGTTTTTCAAGAGGATACACTAAAACTGCCTCTTCCTATTAAGCAACCTGGTATTTGGTCAATTGATACCCAGTATTCGCCGCTATACCTATCAAACCCTTCAAATATTACCGAGGAGGTTGAGTTTGACCCAATCAATAACCGATATATCATCTACAAAAAAGTTGGGAATACCAACATCGAAACACCTCGGGTACTTTCAGCTGACGAATACCGGTCGTATCGTGTGGAGAAGACCATGCGGGAGTACTGGCGGCAAAAACAAACCGGTGAATTTGTGGGGAAAGGCGATGGGATTTTACCCCGTATTCAGGTTGGCGGCGAAACCTTTGACCGCATTTTCGGGAGCAACACCATTGAAATAATCCCACAGGGTAATGCAGAGCTGGTATTTGGCGTATCGAGCGCCAAGACCGATAACCCTGCACTACCGGTTGATCAGCGCAGGAACACCACCTTCGATTTTCAGTCGAAAATCCAGATGAATGTTTCTGGTAAGATTGGTGAGAAACTCAAGATGGAGGTGAACTACAACACCGAGGCCACTTTCGACTTTGAAAACAATGTGAAGGTTGAGTATAACGGCTTTGAGGATGAAATAATTCAACGCATCGAAGCTGGTAATGTTTCGCTGCCTCTACCGGGCACGCTTATAACCGGAAGCCAGAGCCTGTTTGGTATTAAAACCCAATTAAAATTTGGTAAGTTAAACGTTACCAGTGTGGTTTCGAAGCAGAACGGGCAAACCCAGGTAATGGAGATTAAGGGTGGTGCCCAAACCCGAGATTTTCAGATAAAAGCCGATGAGTACGATGCTAACAGGCACTTCTTTTTATCGCATTACTTCCGTGAGAATTACAATCGTGCATTGATGAATCTGCCCATTATTAACTCGGGCATTCAAATTACTAAAATTGAAGTATGGGTAACAAATAAGCAGGCAAACTTTGAGAACTCGCGCAATATTATTGCCTTTGCCGACTTGGGCGAGGCCCAAAATAACATTTTTGCTTCCAATATTTTCACCCAAACCGGAAGTGGACCTGTAAGTAATGGGCTAAACAACCTGTACGAGTTGATGACCACTATCTATGCAGGTATTCGAAATATAGCCGATGTAAGTAATGTGCTTCTGCCACTTGAATCGCAGGGCTTTACCGGTGGGCGCGATTACGAAAAGATTGAATATGCCCGTAAACTATCGTCGAATGAGTTTACGCTGAATCAGTCATTAGGTTATATCTCTTTATCGTCGGCATTGAATAGCGATGAGGTGCTTGCCGTAGCCTATGAATACACCTATAACGGCCAAACCTACAAGGTGGGTGAATTTTCCACCGATGGGGTGGAGGCACCCAAAGCACTGATTCTTAAGTTACTGAAGGGAACAAACCTTAGCCCCAAAATGCCCACATGGAGGTTGATGATGAAGAATATCTACTCCATGAATGCTTACCAGATTAGTAAAGATGAGTTTAGGCTAGATATTTTTTACCAAGACGATGCTACCGGTACTCCGGTGAACTACTTAAAGGAAGGAAATATTGCCGAGATGCCCCTTATCAAAGTTCTTAACCTCGACAACCTGAACAACCAGCTCGATGCATTTTCCGATGGAGTATTTGATTTCATTGAAGGGGTTACCATTAACTCGTCCAGCGGTAAAATTATTTTCCCTGTTCTTGAACCTTTTGGCCGCGATTTGGCATCGCGGATAGGTGATCCTGCCATTGCCCAGAAATATGTTTTCCAGGAACTTTACGACTCCTCATTAACCAAGGCGCGCCAGGTTGCCGATAAGAACAAGTTTATTATTGGAGGTACCTATAAATCGGCCGGGGGATCGGAAATCTTCCTTAATGCACCTAATATTCCTAAGGGAGCAGTGGTTGTAACCGCCGGTGGCGTTAAGTTGCAGGAGGATGTTGATTTTATTGTTGACTATAACCTGGGTACGGTACGAATTATTAACCAGGGCTTACTTGAATCGGGAACCCCCATTCGGGTTGCAGTTGAGAGCAACGCCCTTTTTAGTTTACAAACCAAAACCTTGGTGGGCACCCATTTCGATTACCGTTTTTCCGACAACTTTAGCTTTGGGGCAACCATAATGAATCTGACGGAGCGCCCACTAACCCAAAAGGTTAGCTTTGGAAACGAAGCCATATCAAACACCATTTGGGGCTTTAATACCGCCTACCAAACCGAATCGAAATTCCTGACCAAAATGGTCGATTTCCTACCATTCATCCAAACCAAGGAGAAATCGACAATTACTTTTGATGCTGAGTTTGCCCAGCTAATTCCGGGACACTCACGTGCCATTGGGAAAGCCGGAACTGTTTACATTGATGATTTTGAGGGCAGCAGCACGTCGCTCGATATACGCTCGTGGGTGGAGTGGAAGTTGGCAAGCACTCCGCAGGGTCAACCCGACATGTTTCCTGAAGCTTCATACTCAAACGACTTACGGTATGGCTATAACCGTGCCCATTTGGCATGGTACTATATCGACCCGTTATTCCTGCGTAACACGTCGCTTACACCCTCGTACCTCAGGAATAATAAAGAGTTACAGGGGAATCATTTTGTGCGCGAAATCTTTGAACGTGAACTTTTCCCTAATAAGAATACGCCACAAGGGCAGCCAACAAACATCTCCGTTCTGAACCTCGCATATTATCCCATGGAACGAGGCCAATATAACTTCAACACTACAGAACTCAATGCAAATGGAAAACTTATAGATCCTCAAAGGCGATGGGCAGGCATAATGCGAAACCTCAGTACAACCGATTTTGAGGCTTCAAATATTGAGTATATCGAATTCTGGTTGATGGATCCGTTTGTTTACGATACTCTGCATAAGGGGGGCGATTTTTATATCAACCTTGGAAACATCTCCGAAGACATTTTGAAGGATGGGCGAAAATCGTTTGAGAATGGATTGCCCACATCGGCCGAGGAGTTGGCAAAAACCGATCAAACAGCATGGGGGCGTGTTCCAACAAAGCAGTATTTGCCAGTGGGTTTTGATAACGATCAAACTAAACGTCCATTTCAGGATATAGGGTTAGATGGCCTTTCATCATCAGTTGACTTAGATGGAGATGGAATCCCCGATGAGCAGTTTTTCTTTTCGGAGTATATCAATCAACTTCGGAATAAAATAACCGATAATGATGTACTTGCCGGATTCGAAAGCGACCCTGCCGGCGATAATTTCAGGCATTACCTGAACAGTATTTACGATCAGCAACGAGCCACCATCCTCGACCGTTACAAGTATTTTAATGGAACCGAAAACAACTCACCCGTTGCCACAGGAACCACCTCGCAGCAAAGCTATTCAACCCCCGATGTGGAGGAATTGGGGACCGATAATACCATGAACGAGAACGAGGCATACTATCAGTATCATATTTCGCTTCGCCCGCAGGACATGGAGGTTGGTAAGAACTTTATTACCAACGTTATTGTTGGCGACAAGGATAAAGTTCTAAATAAACCCGTTAAGTGGTATCAGTTTAAGGTGCCCATAGCAGAGTACGAAAAGGTTGTGGGACCAATTGAGGATTTTAAGTCGATTCGCTTCATGAGGATGTTCCTTCGGGGTTTCGACGATACAGTAATTCTGCGTTTTGCTACGCTCCATTTAGTCCGTAGCGAGTGGCGAAAGTATAATTTCTCACTGATACAGGGACAGGAGGGCATGCCCGTTAGCGATTTGCCCGTTGGTAGTTTAGCTATTTCAACGGTGAATATCGAGGAGAACGATAAGCGAACCCCCGTAAACTATGTGCTACCTCCGGGTGTTGATAGGGTTGTTGATCCAAGTCAGCCCCAGCTCATACAGCTAAACGAACAGGCCATGCAATACAGATTAACCGACTTGGCCGATGGTGATGCCCGTGCGTCATTCAAAAATGTTAATATCGATATTAGGCAATACAAGCGCCTCAAAATGGACGTTCATGCCGAAGCCATTGAGGGTTACCCATTGAACGATTACGAGGTAACTGCTTTTGTCCGAATAGGAACCGATTACAATTCAAATTACTACGAGTACGAGGTACCCTTAAAGTTAACCCCATACGGTTTTTACTACAATAACCGTGAGCGTGACCGTGAAGCGGTTTGGCCAAGAGAAAATGTGATTGATATTGATCTTGATAAACTTGTTGATGTTAAGGTTGCCCGTAATAATGCCATGCAAAAGTCGGGCTCTCTGATTACTCTTAACACGGTTTATACGGTTCAGGATGGCAATCGAAAGTTGAAGGTTACCGGTAATCCTAACCTTAGCAACGTTAAGGTGATAATGATAGGTATTCGCAATCCTGCCAATGATCGCCTGCCTAAATCGGTTATAGCATGGTTCAATGAGCTAAGGCTTACCAATTTTAACGACCAAAGCGGATGGGCTGCCAATGCTCGCCTGTCGGCAAAACTTGCCGATTTAGGAATGGTTACTGTTGCTGGTACTACCATCACTCCTGGTTTTGGTTCAATTGAAAAGAAGGTGAATGAGCGGAGTAAAGAAACTGTTTACCAGTACGACATCAACTCAACCCTTGAGCTGGGCAAATTCTTCCCATCATCATTTAACATCAAAATTCCTATGTTTATCGGCTTTGGGGAGTCGATGTCAAATCCACAGTACAATCCTCTGGATCCCGATATCCTGCTTGACGATGCCTTACGGAACTCATCGCAAAGGGAGAGGGATTCCATTAAACGTATTGCTCAGGATTACACCCGAAGGCGGAGCATAAACTTTACCAATGTAAAAATTGATAAAATGGGCTCAAAGCCACGCCTATGGGACCCCGCCAATATCTCGGTAAGTTACGCTTACAGCGAGATATTTTCCCGAAATATTAGAATTGATCATCGAATTCAGCGTAATATACGTGGTGCATTTACCTATAACTATAACCGGCAGCCCAAGTATATTACCCCATTTAGTAAGATAAAATGGTTAAACTCAAACTATTTGGCATTAATCCGCGATTTTAATTTCAACCTATTCCCAACCCAACTCTCGTTCCGAACCGATTTGAACAGGAATTACTTTGAGCAGCAGTTCCGAAACATTCAGAATCCGAATCAGGTATTCCTGCCTACTTTCTCAAAGGATTTCATGTGGAATAGGAACTACTCCTTGAACTGGGACATAACCCAATCGGTTAAGTTCGATTTTGTGGCAACCTCCACGGCTCGTATCGATGAGCCCGAAGGTATGGTTGATAGGAATAGGGATAGGGATAGGTATGAGCAGTGGAAGGATTCGGTTTGGCAGAATATCCGTAGGGGTGGACGAAACACCATGTACAACCATCAGTTTAACATCACCTACTCATTACCGCTAAGTAAGATCCCCTTACTTAATTGGATTAGTGTAACATCGCGTTATACGGGGATATACCGTTGGCAGGCTGGCCCAATCATGGCCGATACCTCACGGTTCGATCCCGGTAATACTGTTCAAAACTCAAACACCATTCAACTAAATGGCCAAATCAATATTAATACCTTATTTAATAAGGTGGGCTATTTGAAGCGGGTAAACCAACAATTTGACCAAAGGGCAAGAGGTGCTGCGCCCCAAACCCGAACGGTTAAGTACGAAGAGGAAAAGGTTAATTTGAGGGCTAATGCTACCAAGGTTATAACCCATAAGCTAAAAACCGAAAAGGTAACTGTTAAGGTATTCGACTCGAATGGTAAAGAGGTTAAAGTGAGTTCACAAGTACGGGGCGACACCAAAGTGGCCATAAAAGCCGATGCCGATTACAAGAACTGTAAAGTTGTTGTTGAAGGGAAAGCCCCCGAAAAGATCAACCCGGTCAAGTTTGCCCTTGAAACTACACTACGACTATTGATGAGCGTAAAGAGCATAGGCGCTTCGTACACCGAAACAAATGGAACACTACTCCCTGGCTATAAACCCGGCGTGAATTATTTGGGTACTGAGAATTTTAATGGAATGCTTGCCCCGGGATGGGAATTTGTGGCTGGCTGGCAAGACCCCGATTTTGCGTGGAAGGCTGCTACCAATGGTTGGCTTACCCGCGATACTTTATTTAATACTCCTGTGGTATTTACCCGCAACCAAACCCTTAACTTCCGAACAACGCTGGAACCCCTACCAAATTTCCGGTTCGATATTAGTGCTACTCGTACCTTCAGTAAAAGCAATAGCAAAATATTCAAATCCGATGGATTGGGTTCCTACAGGGTGCTTAGCCCACTAACCACAGGTAATTTCAGTATTAGTGTTTTAACAATTGGAACGGCATTCGAGGGAAGCAGCAAGGCTAAGAGCTCTAAGGCTTTTGAGAGGATGAAGCAGAACCGTTTGGCTATTGCCTATAGGCTACGCGATAGGAGGGTGGCAAATCCGTCGCAGGGTTACGATCCATCGGTTATCGATCCTGTAACCGGATTCCCCGATGGTTATGGGCCTCTATCGCAGGATGTCCTCAGGGCTTCGTTTTTGGCGGCTTACACCAATACCTCACCCAATAAAGTATCGCTTCGCGATTTTCCTTTGGTACCTATGCCTAACTGGCAACTATCGTACGACGGTTTGGCCAAAATGAAACCATTTAAGCGTTGGTTTAAGTCCATTACCCTGAACCACGGTTACCGTTCACTTTATACCATCGGAGCTTTCACAAGCAATCTCACTTATGCACCCGACGACGATGGGTTTAGCTATGTTCGTAACATCAACGGTGACTTTGTCCCTCAAAACGAAATCACAAACGTTGCCATCAACGAACAATTTACCCCACTTATCGGTCTGGACCTGGGATGGAATAACAACCTCACCAATCGAATCGAGATAAAGAACAGCCGGTCGTTGGCCATGAGCTTTGCCAATAATCAACTTACTGAGATTTATGGGAATGAGTACATTGTTGGCGCAGGCTATAGGTTTGAGGATTTGCCTCTGATATTCAAAGCCGAGGATGGCGGTAAAAAGGCCATTAAAAGCGATTTACGGTTAACTGTTGACTTTTCGCTGCGCGATAATACTACCATACTGCGAAAGCTGGTTGAGGATTCCAACGATATCATTGCCGGGCAACTTATAAGCACTATTAAAACTGCTGCCGACTACCGAATTAATGAGAAGGTAACCATTCGCCTGTTCTTCGATCGAACTCTTAATAATCCAAAGGTTTCCAGAACCTTTAGGACAACCAATACCAGCTTTGGTTTTAGTGTGAGATTTGAACTGGTCAACTAATGTGCTGAACAACATATAGCAGCCATTAAAAAAACAATTCGATTTGAACTTTCAATTTTAAAATTCACTACTTTTGAACATCTAAATCTTAAGTATAACACTTAAATAAACAATACTATGAATATTCCATCGAACCTAAAGTACACAAAGGATCACGAGTGGATCAAGGATGAAGGCAATGGTATGGCTACTGTTGGCGTAACCGATTTTGCCCAATCACAACTTGGCGACATCGTTTTCATCGAGATTGAAACACAGGGTGAAACACTTGCTAAGGAAGAGGTTTTTGGTACCATCGAGGCCGTTAAAACCGTTTCCGATATGTTCATGCCGGTTGGCGGTGAGGTGATTGAAGTTAACCCAAAGGTTACCGAACAGCCCGATATCGTTAACAAGGATCCTTATGGCGAAGGCTGGATGATTAAAATTAAAATGACCAATCCTGCTGAGCTAAACGATTTGCTTGATGCAGAGCAGTACAAAGGAATTATCAACGAGTAAAATAAGAACCCCGCATAGCGGGGTTTTTTATTGTTATTCCTTCTGTAAGGCATTCCAGCCCTGAGCGGTAATCCTAATATCTTCACCTGATGGCGGTATCATGTAGGTGCCGAGGTGGGGTTCAACAATGTGTCCAATAATTCTTACCCCTTCCATACTATCTACCACTTGGTATTCCGATAAAGGAACAGTGAACAGTAATTCATAGTCCTCACCGCCATTCATAGCTGCTGTATATACGTCGATATTAAATTCCTCCGCCATTTTTACGGTTTGTTCATCAATTGGGATTTTTTCCATGTAGATTCTGCATCCTACATTTGAACTTTTGCATATATGCAGCAGTTCCGACGAGAGTCCATCGGAAACATCGATCATTGATGTTGGTTTAACTCCTGCTTTACGGAGACTTTCAATGGCATTCCTACGGGCTTCGGGCTTTAGTATTCGCTCCAGAATATAGTCGTAGCCTTCCAGCTTAGGTTTGGCTGTTTGGTTCGACATAAAAATTCGTTTTTCACGTTCAAGCAGTTGAAGGCCCATGTAGGCTGCGCCTAAGTTGCCGGTTACGCAAATCAAATCGTTAACCTTTGCCCCGCTTCGGTAAACAATATCGGTTTCGCTTGCCTTGCCTATTGCGGTAACGCTAATGGTCATTCCGGTCATCGATGAGGTGGTATCGCCTCCTACCATATCTACATTGTAATTATCGCAGGCAAGCTTTATACCTTTATAAATCTCTTCCAAATCTTCAACACAAAATCGCTTGGAAACACCAATGGAAACCGTAACCTGCATGGGGGTAGCGTTCATGGCGTAAACATCGCTTAGGTTCACCACAATGGCTTTGTACCCTAAGTGCTTAAGCGGGGTGTAGGTAAGGTCAAAATGGATTCCTTCGAGCAGTAAATCGGTAGTAACCACTAAGCACTCACCATTACCTATCGATATTACTGCCGCATCATCGCCAACACCCTTAATTGTTTCGCTGCGTTTTGGGACAAACGGCTCGGTTAGTATGTCAATCAATTTAAATTCACCCAACTCGTACAATTCAGTTCTTTTGGATGTATCGCTCATCTCTAAACAATTTTTCTGCAAACCTACATCAAATTAGAATAACCAAAATGCAATTACATTCTTTTTTGGTAGCTTTGGGGCAAAATTCAGCGGCGATATGCTTAAAAAGATTTTACCCATATTCGTTCTATCGGTAATTACAGTGCTTTTAGTAGATTACTTTATAGGGACAGCGGACATAAAACTCTATAATCCCTCCCAAACAATAAAACCGGTAGCCGATGAACCTCAACCCATTCTGGAATATGGCATCCCAGTCGATTCGTTTTGTGTTACTGAGTACACCGTAAAAAGAGATCAAACCCTAAGTAAAATACTTTTCGGTTTAAATATCCCCGGAGATGTTAACGCTTTTCTTCTCTCGTTAACTCCCGATATTTTTGATGTGAAAAAGGTGAGGGTTGGTGCAAGGTATAAGATTTTTTCTCGAAAAGATTCGTTGCAAACTCCTGCTTATTTGGTATATGAAGTATCGCCGGTTGAGTACTTCGTTTTTAGTCTTACCGACTCGCTTTACGTTTACCCATTCAAAAAGAATATTGTCCCTCTAAGAAAAATCTCCGAGGCCGAAATCAAAACATCACTTTGGGTTGATATGAAAGCCAACGGGCTAAACCCTATGCTTGCTTTGGAACTATCCGATATATTTGCATGGACTGTCGATTTCTTCGGGCTATTTAAAGGCGATAAGTTCAGGGTAATTTACGATGAGCTATATGTCGATAGCACATCAATAGGTATAGGCACTATTTATGCCGCATGGTTCGAGCATCGAGGAGAGAGGTTTTACGCATTCAGGTTTGAACAGGACTCCGTAGTCAGCTACTGGGACGAGAAGGGGAACTCGTTACGTAAGTCATTCCTCAAAGCTCCACTTCGCTTTTCACGCATTTCAAGTAGGTTTAGCGGCAATCGTTTTCATCCTGTCCTTAAGATTTATAGGCCTCATACAGGGGTTGACTATGCTGCACCCGAAGGAACACCAGTAATGGCACTTGGCGATGGAGTGGTAATAGATATGGGCTACGATAGAGCCGCAGGTAATTTCGTTAAGATTCGCCATAACAGCGTGTACACCACTGGTTACAACCATTTCTCAAAGTTTGCTAAGGGTATTACAAGGGGCGCAAGGGTTAAGCAAGGCGATATTATTGGTTATGTGGGTCGGACAGGTTACGCTACTGGACCTCACCTTGATATGCGTGTTTGGATGAACGGTTCACCCATAGATCCTCTAAAAATGAAATCGCCTCCGGTTGAGCCTGTTAAACAGGAAAATCTTGAGGCTTTCAGGAATGTGGTTGCCTCGTTTTCTGCTCAGCTCGATAGCATCAAGCCAGGTAGTAAAATGTATTACGCAGCTCAAAAGGAATAGGAAATGCTTTTAATCGATACCCATTCGCACATTTTTTCGGAGGAGTTCGATGCCGATCGTGAAGCCGTTCTGAAGCGCGCTTCTGAGGCTGGCGTGCGATATCACCTTTTACCTAATATCGATTCAATTTCAACAAGTCGCTTACTCGATACGTGTCGGAGTTTTCCGCAATGTTTCCCCTTGATGGGATTGCACCCCACATCGGTTAAAAGTGGATTCGAAAGGGAGATTTACCATGTTGAGGATCAGCTGGCAAAAGCAAAATATTGGGGGATTGGTGAAATAGGCATCGACTTATACTGGGATAAAACGTTTTTTCCTCAGCAGCAGGAGGCCTTTCGATACCAGTTAAAGTTGGCCAAAAAGCATAATCTTCCCGTTGTAATTCATTCCCGAAATTCATTTAAGGAGATATTTGAGATAGTGGATCAGGAGATAGACGAAAACCTACATGGTGTTTTTCATAGTTTTACCGGAACCCTCCACGATTACAATCATATCGATGAGTATAGAACATTTTACATAGGAATAGGTGGAATTGTAACCTACAAGAATGGAGGAGTTGCCGAATTACTTTATCAAATGAACCCCGAAAAAATCTTGCTCGAAACAGATTCACCATACCTTTCACCGGTGCCCGTTCGGGGGAAGCGTAACGAGAGCTATAATCTTATCTATGTTGCCGAAAAAATAGCCGACTTGCTGAATACATCACTGTATGAAATTGCAAAGCAAACAACCCAAAACGCTGTAAAACTCTTCAAACTTGACATTGATGAAATCGGGTAATATATCAATACTAATAGTTTATACTGGGGGAACCATTGGCATGAAGCAAAACCCCGAGACCGGAGCATTGGCTCCCTTTAACTTTGAACAAATAGAGCAGGAGGTGCCTGAACTTAAAAAATTTGGCTATAACCTAACCACCTACTCTTTTGAACCACCAATCGACTCATCGGATATTAACCCCGAGTTTTGGAAAAAGCTTGCAGCCCTTATTGGTGAAAACTACAGCAAGTACGATGGATTTGTTATACTGCACGGAACCGACACCATGTCGTTTACTGCATCGGCACTTAGCTTTATGCTCGAAGGGCTTTCAAAACCTGTTGTGCTTACTGGATCACAATTACCCATTGGCATGCTCCGTACCGATGGAAAAGAAAATCTAATAAGTGCTATCGAAATTGCAGCCTCGCTTCAAAACGGCCAAGCCATGGTTCCTGAGGTAACTATTTTTTTTGAAAATAGGCTGTATCGGGGGAACAGAACTACAAAACATAACGCTGAGCATTTTAATGCCTTCCGTTCCGACAACTACCCCCCACTTGCCGAAGCAGGGATATCAATCAAGTATAACTATCCGTTCATCCATTACCCTACCCAGGAACAACAGCTCATTGTTCATACACACTTAGATAGCTCGATTGCCGTGTTAAAACTTTTTCCTGGTATCTCGGAAGATGTGGTTGAGGCTGTTTTAAACACCAAAGGAGTTAAGGCGGTCATACTCGAAACCTACGGCTCGGGCAATGCACCCATGCAGCAATGGTTTCTAAAGAGATTGGAAAAGGCTATCAACAAAAATATTGTTGTGTTTAACGTTACTCAATGCAAGGCTGGCGGGGTAGATATGGATAAGTATGAGAATGGCCTCATGCTGAAGCGATTGGGTGTGGTTAGTGGCCATGACATAACGTTTGAGGCAGCCGTTGCCAAGTTGATGTTTTTACTGGGTAAGGGTTTTTGTGGCAATGCCCTTGCCAACGAACTAGAAAAATCCATAGCAGGCGAAATAACATTGAAATAGTCATTGTTTTTTTCAATTTTTTTTTTGTAATTTGCGCCACGTTTTGAGCGTTCTTTATTTAGTATTTTAGTATCTTTGGAGAGATGGCCGAGTGGTCTAAGGCGCACGCCTGGAGAGCGTGTATACGCCAAAAGCGTATCGAGGGTTCGAATCCCTCTCTCTCCGCAAGCCTTTTAATGTTTAACTAAATTCGAGAACAAACAAAACAAACCTTTAGTAATAATTAAACGACAATCAAACCATGAAAAAGCTATTCACACTAGTAGCAGTATTGGGAGTGCTCTCGTTTGGAGCATCAACCTTTGTAAGTGCACAGGACGAAACTGCAGCTAAACCTGACTCTGCAATGGTTCAGCAGCAAGCAAGTCAGGCTTCTACCCCTGCAGCTCAAGCCGAAGAAGGGCAATCCTTGCACAAAGTAATTAAACAAAAGTTTATTGAGGGTGGTCCAGGATTTATGGCCTCCATTCTTTTAACTTTGATTTTTGGTTTAGCTGTTGTAATTGAGCGTATTATTTATCTCAACCTTGCAACAACTAACACAAAGAAACTTCTCAAGGACATTGAGGATGCCCTACAAAATGGTGGCGTTGAGGCTGCTAAGGAAGTATGCCGCAACACCCGTGGCCCAGTAGCCAGCATTTTCTATCAAGGACTCGACCGTGTACACGAAGGTATCGAAGTAGTTGAAAAATCAATTGCTACCTACGGTTCTGTTCAAATGGGTCAACTTGAAAGCGGTTTAACCTGGATTGCACTTTTCATTGCCCTTGCTCCTATGTTAGGGTTTATGGGTACTGTAATCGGTATGATCGGTGCATTCGACGCCATCCAAGCTGCTGGTGATATATCTCCGGCATTGGTAGCAGGTGGTATTAAAATCGCTCTTATCACCACTGTATTTGGTCTTATCGTTGCAATTATTCTTCAGATTTTCTACAACTACCTTCTTTCAAAAATCGATGGAATCACCAACGATATGGAAGATGCTTCCATTAGCTTACTCGATTTACTTGTAAAGTTTAACCTGAAAAAATAGTTAATAATGTCCGACACATTAATTTCAAAAATACTGAAAGTGTTGACATGGCTAATGATGGGTGTTTCTGTAGTGTTGACAGTGCTTTTTTACAGTGACAACATTACCGAAGGTCCATTTCTTGTTTGGGCTTATATACTGTTTGCCATTGCTGCATTGTTTGCATTGGCATTCCCGGTATACTTCTTCATTTCAAACCCTAAAAAAGCCATCAAAGCACTTCTTGGGATAGGCGCTATGGCAATTGTTTTGCTTATCGGATATTTACTATCTGATGCAACTCCAATTGTTGCTGCTCAGAATAATCCCGACTTTACTGATCCTAAAGTGTTGGTTTGGACCGACACCGGTTTAATAGCAACCTATATACTCTTTGGTGTATCATTCTTATTGCTTTTATACACCGGAGCTAGGAGTGCTTTTCGCAAAAAGTAGTAGTATCGGTTATTAGAAACTGGAAACACTAAAAACTAATCAAATGCCAAGAAAAGTTCCAGAGATCAATGCAAGTTCTACGGCCGATATAGCATTCCTTCTCTTGAGTTTTTTCCTCATGGTTACAACCATGAATGTTGATTCCGGTTTGCCACGCATGTTGCCACCTATGCCTCAGGGTGATCAGAAATCTGATGTTGAGGTTAAGCGCAGAAATATTTTCACTGTGCTTATTAACAAGAGCGACAAGTTATTGGTTCGTGGTGAGCCAATGGATGTATCACTACTTAAGGAAAAAACCAAAGAGTTTATTGTTAACCCCAATAACGATCCTAATATGTCCGAAAGCAAAGAGGAGAATATTCCCTTAATCGGACCTTATAAGGTATCAACGGGGGTTGTATCGTTGCAAAACGACCGTGGAACATCCTATAAAATGTACATGATTGTACAAAATGAGTTGGTTGCTGCTTATAATGAGTTGCGCAATGAGTTGTCGATGGCTAAATTCGGTAAACCCTATGCAAAACTCGAAAAAGAAGAGCAGGATGCCATTGCTAAGGCTATTCCACTGAAAATCTCAGAGGCTGAACCTAAAAACGTTGGAGGAAAGTAAGTATGGCAACATTTTCACGCAAAGGGAAAGGCGAAATGCCTGCTATTTCTACAGCTTCACTTCCCGATATCGTTTTTATGACACTTTTCTTCTTCATGGTGTCTACTTCTTTCCGCGAAACCAGCTTATTGGTTAAGATTAAAGCACCTGAAGCAACTGAAGTGGATAAACTTAAGAAAAAAACGCTTGTTTCATACGTTTACATTGGAACGCCACTTCCGGCCTACCAAGCAATTTTTGGTACAGAACCTCGTATTCAGCTAAATGATAGTTTCAAGTCCCTTGATGACATTCGTGACTTCATTGCTTCTGAACGTGAGGCTTTAGCCGAAGGTGATAGACCTTTGCTTACCACTGCTCTTAAAATTGATGAAGACACCCGTATGGGTATTGTTACCGATGTTAAGCAGGAGTTGCGTAAGGCAAGCGCACTAAAGATTACTTATATCTCGAGAAAGAAAGTTAAAAAGTAATTCTTTGTAAACTACAAAAATGAGGGGGGGATTTACCCCCCTTTTTTTTTTCAACGAAAATTATTCTAAAAATTAAAAGGCATTCCTTTTTACTGGCAATTCTATCACTCATTCCTATTTCTAAACTTTATTATTGTAGTTTTGTTATCAAGATAAATGAAAATTCATTT
>LUYY01000318.1 GCA_001603415.1 Bacteroidales bacterium Bact_07
AATGGTAAAGGCGATGGAGCCCATTACAAAGAACTTTTAAAGGACATTGCAGAAATAAACTGCGTTTTAAGGGATTACAACATTTATGATTCCGATTCAATAAACATACATAAACTAGATGAAATCACTCAAAAAATGCCTTCCCTAAAACGTCAGAGTCCATTTACCCTTCTTATGATGCGCGTTGTTGAAATTGGATTACCGGTTATTATGAGTATTTTATCGTTACTTTTCATATTCCGTTATAATCTTACAGAAAAGCGACTACAGGAAATAAAGAATGCATTAACAAACCGAAATAAAGAACAAAATCAGTAAAAAAAGAAATACCATGAATAAGTTTAGTATCGAAGGTGGGTTTTTCAATTTGAATGGGAAAAAAGTATTTCTTAACTCAGGCGAAATACATTACTTTAGAATTAAGCGGGAACTATGGGATGAACATTTACAAAAAGCCAAAGAAGCAGGACTCCGAACCATTAGTAGTTATGTCCTCTGGGTTTGGCACGAAATCAGCGAAGGCTATTTTGATTTTAATGGTACTACCCAACCCGAACGCGATCTTGTGGGATGGTTAGACCTTTGCCAAAAATATGGATTTACCAGCATTGTTAAACCCGGCCCATTTATACTTGCAGAATATCGTGGAGCAGGCTTACCCGATTGGTTTTTAGAAAAGTACGGCAATGCCATTAAAATGCATAATAACAAAGGTGAAGCCGTCCTAAGCGATGGTGTAAGCTTGTTTAACCCTTTATTTTTGTCAAAAGTTGAGCAATGGTATAACCATGTAATGCCCATTATTGGTCAAAAACAGATACACAATGGTGGCCCAATAATAATGATGCAGGTATGCAACGAAATTGGAGTATTCTCGTGGCTTGCTCACCAAGCCGATTACAATGAACAGGTTAAAGAACAATTCATCAACTTTATCAAGAACAGATACTCAGGTATTCAAGAATTGAATACCCTTTGGGAAACTAATTATTCTTCGTTCGACGACATTGAATTACCCCCCGATGGAAATAGCCCATACAAATCGAAAGGCGACCGAAGTCGCGATTATGAATGGCACTGTTTCTGGAGGAAATACTACGGTAATTACTTGCGCCTTCTATCGAGTTGGATTCGTAAACATCAAATATGGGTTCCTTTATACCATAACCTCCCCGGATGGATATACGGCCATGGCTACGAGTTTCCCCTTAATATTACCATGTATGAGGATTTATACAGGGATAAAAGTGAATTGATATTTGGGGTGGACCATATCCCTGAATTTGTATCGTATAGAAACTTGCACGACGATAGAATTATTAACGATATTGTTAGTGCAATGCAGGGCAATAAGCCCTTATTTGCTGCCGAATTTCAGAGTGGATCAAGGGAATACCATGTAGTAACCAATCCGCGTGAAATGGAACTCTTTTACAAGGCAAGTATTGCCAATGGCCTAAAAGGATGGAATTACTACATGTTTTCGCAGGGTAAAAACCCACCCGCAAAGGGGTATTCTGGTGACACATTCTACTGGTTTACACCACTTGACTATCAGGCAAATCCATCGAGCGCGTTTCCTGTTGTAAAAAAAATGAGCAAGTTCATTGACACCCACGAAGAACTCATTTTAAATACAAAAAGGAAAGCAGATATTTGCGTACTATTCTACTCCCCATACTATGCCACTGAACTTGAACGTCCTGAGGAAGGTGCTTCAAAACTAAAATTTGTACCTGCGCGCATTCGTCGGCCAGCATTTTTCGATGGACTGCTAAAAGTCCTCCAGGTTCTCAATGTTGACTACGATATGGTTGACCTAGCCAGCTCATCGGTGAACGATTTGTTGGCCTATAAGCAGGTTTGGCTCTTTAGTACCGATGAGATGAATGCTCCCGATCAGCAAACCATTGCAAGTTTTGTGACTAATGGTGGTAATTTGGTTATTTTCCCCTACTTACC
>LUYY01000319.1 GCA_001603415.1 Bacteroidales bacterium Bact_07
AAGTGTTGTTCGTGCAAAAAGACATGATTTTACAAGGAGATCTCCAAAAGTGAGGGATGTACTCATGTAAATATGTCTTTAAGCACAACGAATAAGCCCTAAAAAGGGCAGTGCTTAAAAACTAAATTACATGAATATCAAATACATATTTGCACCTCGCTTTTTATAATAACACGTTTAAAATAAAATCTGAAGATATGAATCATCCCGATCCATCCTGCTCCGATATATGAGATATCATCACTAATAAACATATAAGCATATTTTTCGATTTTGCTTAGCCTATTACGCAACCATTTTATCAACTCAATCTAAAAAACAATACTGAGCACATAACCTCGGCTTTTACAAAAAAACACCCAACCCACTCTCTAAACCTCAAAAACACTAAAAATATCTAATCCGTTCGAGATCTAAACATCTAATCTACTCTGTCATAAGCCTTTGACATGTAACCTGACCACTTAATTGATGATGTAGTTCTTAGTTGGCATAAATCTTTTTCGGTTTTTTAAAGTCGATTGGCATTATTTCGACCTCATCTCTTTCTCAATAAGAGCTAGTGCAATCCGAAGTGCCTTTACCCGCCTGTCGTTTAAAGTTTTTTGTGAAGACTGTAGTCTGCCGCTTTCCTGCATCTTTTCGCACTTGTGTAACGTTGAAGCAAGGGCGGTCTTCGCCTCTTCCAGTTCCTGTTTTGTGTATTCGTTCATTTTATCTCCTTAATTCTTGAAAGGTTACCGCTGCACAGTACCTCAAGGTTATCAAATATTTTACGTGCTGGCCAATTCCACCACTTTAATTTCAGCAGATGGTCTATAAGGTCATCCTCGAATCTTTTCTTAATTATTCTGATAGGATTGCCGCCTGCAACATGATAAGCCGGTATGTCCTTTGTAACTACTGAATTGGCAGCAACAATTGCTCCATCACCAATATGCACGCCAGGCATTACAGTGACATTTTGACCTATCCACACATCATTTCCTACAACAGTATCTCCTTTGAAAGGTAAATCCCCAAGTGTCGGAGTTGCCTTTTCCCAACCATGCCCCATGATGTTAAAAGGATAAGTAGTGACGCTGCACATTCTATGATTCGCACCGTTCATTACAAATTCGATACCTTTTGCTATAGCGCAGAATTTCCCGATGATGAGCTTATCACCTATAAATTCATAGTGATGTGTAACGTGCTCTTCAAATCGTTCCGCACCATTGATATCATCATAGTAGGTGTAATCGCCTACTATAATGTTTGGACGTGTTATTAAATTTTTAATGTAGCATATGCTTTTGATGTTTTCATTTGGATAAATGGAACTTGGATCTGGTCCATATTGCATATTAAACCTCCTCGCGCGTTGGCTTTCCGCTATCAACGCTTTCCCAACTCAGATGCTATCAAGCTTGTTTCACAGACTTAATTAGCAGCATCATTGGGCGGCGCATTTCATCTGACATGCCCGGAATGTCCATCATATCGGCGCTTGGCATTGCTTCCTCAACCGAACCGATATTTTCACAAATTTTACACATTGTATTTTAACTCTCAAACCTCGAAAAGCCCAATATTACTGGACTTTTGACACACTCACTTCTCAACCCTTGACATCAATACCACCGTCTCAACATGGCCTGTCTGCGGGAACATGTCGAAGGGCTGGATGTTTTCGAT
>LUYY01000058.1 GCA_001603415.1 Bacteroidales bacterium Bact_07
AAAGTGAAATCTTGGCTTAAGAGGTAGTTTTTAACCAATCGGGGTTCTATCAGCCTTACCTCACCAACTTTACGGATGCTAAGTTGGTAATCGCTGTTGAACTTGGTAAGAATAGCAGTTATTTTACCACGTCCACGGGGAAGTTCAACTCCTGCAAAATTGGCGTAGTTGCTGGTTCTAACTATAATTGTTCTTCCGGTAGTTACCTCCTCCACGATTCTGTTTGTGGTTGCGGCACTTTCAGCGTAGGTTTTACCCATTTCGTAATCGGCAAACTGAACGCCTGAAAGGGTGACAACTTTTCCAATTAGGTTGTTATTGAGTTGCGAGATTGAAATTTCGGTTTCGCTAACCGGATTACCGGTGCTAATTACAAAAACCTTTTTGTAAAAATCGCTTGCAGGTAGCCTGCCAATTGAGCCACTATAATTACCGCCAAGTTGTATTACCCCACCGTAGGTCCCCATGTAAAGGTCCTTGCAGTTAACCCTTATTTTGGTTCCAACGGGGAAGTCGGTATAAAGGCCTGCAACATCAATCTTAAATTCAATGGCTCCCGTTTCATCTTCAATAAAGAGCTGTTTATACAAATTTCCCGATTCATCGTTTGCGGTTACTATACCCTCAATTATCAAATCGTAAGGAATTTTGTAAAGTTGTGAACCATCGTAGAAAAGTTTTAGCTGCTCAATGGTAGTATTCTTTAAGGGTGTCTCGGAGCCAAAACGGGGTTGATCAAACTTTACATCCAGTGTATCGCGAATAAGTAGTTGGTAAGTGCTACCAAAAATGCTAAGGACACCTGTTATGGAACCGCTGCCACTTGGCACCTGGCTTTTGGTAAACTTAGCGTAACCGCTAGTTCTCAGGATGATTTGGTTCCCATTTTGGTCAACAAGGATACGGTTTGTGGTTACCCCAGGAATACTGTAGGTTGCAGCAGGGTTCCAGAATTGAACGCCCTCCAGTTTCACCAGTTTTTGAACTTTATCGGTGCTTAGGGTTGAAATGGTAATAGTTTCAGGTTGAATGCTTATTTTATCGCCGGGCACCTGAACCGTTTTGGAAACCGTTGAGGGATCGATACCGGTAACCTTTAGTACTCCACCATCGGTATAACCTAAGCCTATTTGGTACATACCATTATAGTTGTCAATGGCAAGATCGTTTACCTTGACTAATACCCTTTTACCGGGTTTTAACCCGTAGGTTGCGTAAAGATCGCTGCTATTAATTTTTAAATCGATACCTCCGGTTTCATCGGCAATGGAAACTGTTTCGTAGAAATTCCCAGCAGAATCGCTCGAAAGTACATAGGCATCAATAAATATCCCCGAAAGCGAGTCTCTCACACTCTCATCGTAAACCTTTGTCCAGTAATCAGCTGGCGCAACATCTTTAATGATTGCAGGCTTAGCATTATAGAGAGTCTTTAATTGGGCAATGGTTATGCTCTTTTTCCAGGTGGCAACCTTACTGTAAACAGGAGGTGTATCAAACTCTTCCTTTACGCAGGAGCCATTTACCAGAACTAACCCAGCAAGGGCAAGTATGGCAAGTATTATAAAATATTTCCTTTTCATAAGCTTTTCCTCCCTTTACTGTTGACACCTATTGTTTGTAAAATTGATATCGTTCAAATCGCGCATGAGCAGCTGGTATGTACCCTTGTAGTAGGTTAAGATACCGGTTATGGTGCCGTTTTTAGTGGCAATTTTAGTTCCGGCAAAACGAGAAAAACCGCTGGTGCGAAGCACTATGGTACTTGAATAGGCTTGGCCGCACGATACAAGGGTATGATTTATGGTTACCTTATTCACATTGTCGGCATAGGTGTAAACATTGCCGGTAATGGGCGAAATGGTATCCTTTATCTGGGTGTTTTCAAACTTAACCAGTCGTCCAATATTGGTTTGGATAAGTAGGGCGGGAGTCATTGTTAGGGGAGTTACCTCAACTAACTGTTTTCCCTTTCTAAACACATGCTGGCGAATTATGGGATCGCCTTCGAGCCCGCTAATTTCCCAATTCCCATTATTGTTGTAAATGGAACCAAGCTGTATTTGCCCGCCATAATCGCCAAGGTACAGGTTGTTGCAGTAAACCACAACCTTTTGACCGCGTTTATAGTCGTTGTATAGCGATGTTTTATTGAGCTTTAGCTCAATGGCGCCGGTTGCATCCTGAATGAAAATGCTTTTGTAGAAATTTCCTTCCTTATCATCGGAGGTTACTACCCCCTCAATGATGATGGAGTCGCGCTGGAAGAAGGTATTCTCGTTTAGCTGGTATAATTCCCCGGGGTACATAGCCTTTAGCTCGGCAATGGTAGTATTGGCTACAAGCGTTGTTGAATCGACCCTGGGTTCAACGTTATCAAAGGTGAAATCCACGCATCCGGGAGCCGCTAACATAAGTGCTCCGGCCGTAAGGATTGTGAGTATAAATGCTGTTTTTCTCATCTTTACCAAATTAATTCGTTTTAAAATCTGAGACCTAAAATCAAGAAGTATGTACGACCAAAACCGTAGAAATACTTAGGAGGGAACTTGTTTGATGTTTGCTCGGTAATTGAGTATCGAGCCTGCTCAAAACCTCCGGTTCTGAAATCGGTTTTGTCAAGAATGTTTGTAACCTGGAAGTTTAGGTTGATAAAGTACGATTTATACCTCCACGATTTACCAATGTTAGCATCAATAAGCATTGCCGATGGCATTTTTTCCTGTCGGGTAAGGGCATCGCGACGGGGATCGTTAGGTTCAAGACCCTGTAAAGCCTCGGCAGTACGCTTGCCCGGTGCAAAATCGATATAGGAATGATCGTAGTAGCTTACCTCAGCACCTAAGAACCAGTACTTAGGCGAAGCATACCTTAAACCAAGCATTGCTGCGGTTTGAGGAGTGTTGGGTACATAGAAGTTCTTGATGTAAACCACTTGATCCTGCTGGAGCACCGTTCCTAAGTTATCCTGTGTAACTGTAGCCAAAGGTCTCGATGTAAACTGGTACGAACCCAGAGATGCTGCAGTATTAAGGGTTAGTGTGGTGGAAAGTTTAATCTCGGCACCAACCTCAACACCCTTATGAACCTTATCAATGCCACGCATGGTATAGTTTATGAAGGTACGGTAGGTATCATCGTAAAACGATTTGAGCTCGGTTTGATCCATAAACTTGGTATAGTATGCTGACACCCTTGCCTTGATGTAAGGGGTGCGAAGGTTGTAGTTTACATCAACAGCGGCAATGCGCTCGCTGGTTAAGCCGGGAATAACAAAGTTGCATGTTCGGGGCGAAATGTAAGCGTTACGGAAAAATGGCGCACGGGTGAGGTAGGCAAAGTTAGCATCGAGGTAGTGGCGTCCGGTTATTTTCCACATGGCACCGGTTTTTACACCGTAGTTGTTGAATACCTGTTTTGGGGAATCGCCCTTAGAGTTATCGGGGAAACGGCCATTTCGCATGTTACCGGTACGCCAAAATTCGTTATAGCTATAGTTTGCTCCGGCATATAAATCAACGCGGTTAAGGGTATAGTTGGCCACAGCCCAAACATTACCATTGTTTACGTTTGCATCGTAATCGTAACCAAAAGTATCGCCAACCTTAACCTTACGATTGGGATTATCCAAATCGTTCTGGGCGAGGCTATCGTTACCAAAGAAATCACGCTCAACAAACTGGTCAATGTCCAACCAGTACTGGCCTCCCAGTAGATCGTCGATGCGTTTGTAATTTTTCCCCTTATAGATTGATGCGTCAATACCGCCATTTACTTTAAGTTCGGGGAGAATATTCCAGTTAACAACACTTGAAAAAGTGAATTGGCGTGAGTCGGTAATCCTGTTCTCAACAATATACTTTGAACGCAAGCTGTCGTTAGCATCTTTGCTGTTGTAGTTTACCTGGTACATATAATCCCAGTCAAGCTGACTAACGGAGGCGTCGTTACGGAAAGCATCGGCTAACTGGCTAATAACCGATGGATCAGAGTCAGCCCAGTAGCTGGGGAGTTTACGGTAGTAATCAGGGCGAGGATCCTGAGCGTCGTACCAGTTAAGTCCGGTTGTTTGATATGTGCCAAATGAGAATCCTGCTGTTGAGGTTAGCTTTAGGTTTGAGTTGATATCCCAGTAATGGTTAAGAATAAAGGTAGGCTCTTGCTGGAACCGAATGCGGGCATTGCGCTTCTCACCATTTTGGTAGCCCCAGTTGGGGTTGTAAAAGTTTGTTCCGGCAAGGTTGTTTGCCTCATCGGTCGATACCCCTTGCATACCCCTTTTAATGGGGGCATTAAAGGTGGTAAAGGCAACCGAGTGCTTATTGTTGAACTTCTTTTCAATGCCGATGAAGTAAGCCCAAGCATCGTAGTTTGTTCCTTCAACGTAGCCTTCCTCAGCCCAACGGCGCGAGCCGCTTATGGTAAAAGCTACCCCATTCTCCATTAACCCGGTTGAATGGGTAAACATGAGCCTGTTGGTGTAGGTGCGGTTACTTGAAGCGTACGAAATTCGAGTTCCTGTGCGTTGCTGCGATGCTCTTACATTCAAGAATGTTGCTCCGCCAAGTCCTCCGAACGACCAGTCGGTTGGGGTTAATCCATTTCGCGATTCCCTGTTTCGGGTAACATCGTTTAACCCTCCCCACGAACTCCATCCGGCAAAGCCGCTTTCGGGGTCGTTAACAGGAACACCATTCATGAAGAGTAGGGAGTATTCAGGCTCGTATCCCCTAATGTTAAAACGGGCAGCACTAAAGGTAAAAGAGGCCGCCGAAGAAAACGCATCGTTTTGTGATTGGAGGAGCCCGCTTACAGCCTGCCCCTTCGACTCACTCTCCAAATCGTCGAGCGAAACGGTTACCTCATTAAAGGTTCCGTATGCATCATCGGCTAAACCACGCTTCATAAGAACATCGGGTAACTGAACATCATTCTCAATGGTTACCTCTGCCTCAACGGTTTGGTAGCCCGAAAGAATGTAATCGACAATGTACTTCCCAGCTTGTATGCCTGTAAACTGGTAGTAGCCATTGGCATCGGTGGTTACTGTTTGATTTGTTCCTACAACTTGAACGGTAACCCCGGGAATCGCACTCCCGTTTTGGGAATCCTTTACATACCCGCTCACGCTATGTTGAGCAAGCACACTGGTTGCGCTTAAAGAAAGCCCAACCATCAATAATAAAAGTAATCGCCTCATTAATTATTTAG
>LUYY01000059.1 GCA_001603415.1 Bacteroidales bacterium Bact_07
CCGCTCTCCGTCCGAAAGCGGGTGCAAAAGTAACAACTCCGTTTTAATTACGCAAGTCCAATAATCATTATTTTTGTTAAAGAGTGTTTCATTATATACTAACCCTTGATTATCAACCTAAAAAAATCATTCATTCTTGGAGTAGATAATTTTTGGCTAAAAAACGCTATCTTCGCACAAGTGTTTATCAAATCATTTATAAACCACAACCCTAATAAAATGTCGTTCAAAGAAAAACTTGTAATTATACCTACTTATAACGAGAGTGAGAACATTTCGCGAATGATCGACAAGGTAATGTCGCTTGAAGGAAACTTTCATCTTCTTATAGTTGACGATGGTTCACCCGATGGGACGGCCAGCATTGTAAAGGAAAAGCAAAAAGAATACCCTGATAGACTATTCATGATTGAGCGTTCAGGAAAACTTGGATTGGGAACTGCATATATAACTGGCTTTAAATGGGCTTTAGCTAATGACTACAAGTATATATTTGAAATGGATGCCGATTTTTCGCATAATCCCGATGATCTTATCAACCTATACAATGCTTGTGTTAATGGAGCCGAACTTGCCATTGGGTCGAGGTATGTTAATGGCGTAAATGTTGTAAACTGGCCTATTGGCCGGGTTCTAATGTCGTACTTTGCCTCTAAATATGTACGGTTGGTAACGGGTATGAAGGTAATGGATACAACTGCCGGATTCAAATGTTATAAAGCCGAGGTACTAAAAGCAATCAACTTTGATAAAATCAAGCATATTGGCTATGGTTTTCAAATTGAAATGAAATTTACTGTTTGGAAACTTGGTTTTAATATTGTTGAAGTACCTATAATTTTTACCGACCGAAAACTTGGCGCTTCAAAAATGAGTGGTGGTATTTTTAATGAGGCGTTATGGGGCGTGGTTAACATGAAACTCAAGAGCTTGTTTGTTTCATACAAAAAACTTCATGCATCAAACTAAAACATAACAGACATGGGCAGAGTGGCCATAGTAAATGCAACCATTATTAACGAGGGTAGAACTTTTAAGGGAAACCTTGTAATAAATGGTGAAGTCATTGAGCATGTTACCCCTGCCCAAATAAGTGTTGAAGGTTTTTCGCCCAATGAAGTGATTGACGCCGAAGGGCTATGGCTTATTCCCGGGGTCATTGACGATCAGGTACACTTCCGCGAACCAGGTCTCATCCATAAAGGAGATATTTATAGCGAATCAAAAGCAGCGGTGGCGGGTGGAGTAACCTCATTCATGGACATGCCTAACACTAAACCTCAAACCACTACCATTGAACTTCTTTTTGATAAATTTAGAATTGCCAGCGAAAAATCGCTTGCCAATTATTCATTCTACTTGGGTGCAACAAACGATAATATTGATGAAATTGTTAAAGTTGACCCACGTAATGTTTGCGGCTTAAAAGTTTTCATGGGTTCGTCAACCGGGAATATGCTGGTTGATAGCGAGGAGGCGCTTGAAAAGATCTTTAAACATTCACCTACAATTATTACTGCTCACTGCGAGGACGAAAGCACTATCCGACGAAACCTTGAGCAATACCAAAATCGATACGGTAACAATATCGATATTCAATTTCATGCAAGCATACGTAGTGCTGAGGCTTGTTACAAATCGTCGGAAAAAGCTGTGAGGCTGGCGAAAAAGCATGGGGCACGCTTACACATCCTTCATCTTTCTACAGCAAGTGAACTTGGCCTTTTGGATAAAAATAGCCCATTAAAAAACAAAAAAATAACCGGAGAGGTTTGCGTTCACCATTTATGGTTTAACGATAGCGATTATAACAGGTTGGGCTGGCGGATTAAGTGGAACCCCAGCGTTAAAACTGAAAATGACCGACTAGCCCTAATTGATGGCCTAAAAACTAACCTGCTCGATGTGGTGGCTACCGATCATGCACCCCATCTGATAAGCGAAAAAGATAACATATACACAAGTTCCGCTTCGGGTGGACCTATGGTTCAGCATTCGCTTATTGCCATGCTTGAGCTGAGTAAGAAAGGATATTTTACCCCTGAACTGGTTGTTGAGAAAATGTGTCATTCACCTGCCACGCTTTTTAGGATAGAAAAAAGAGGATTTATCCGCGAGGGTTACTTTGCCGATTTAGTTCTGGTTAATCCAAATCATCAGCATACGGTTACAAACGATACGCTACTCTATAAATGTGGATGGTCGCCCCTAGAGGGAGAAACATTCTCCTATTCCGTTGAAATGACCATAGTAAATGGTAGGATTGTCTATAATAAAGGATCGTTTAACGAAGCGGTAAAAGGGAAACCGTTAAAATTCAACTTGTTTGCCGATGAACATTAAAATTGGTTTCATTCTTCTTGCCATCGGTTTACTTTCATGCAGTAAGCCCCAACCCAAGAATGTAATAATCGACTTTAAAGGGAAAGAACAAAACCTAACCCTTATTGCCGATAGCATAAAGTATGAAGTTGTTGTTCAGGCTACCGAAAACGATACTTGGGAAACCGAAAGGCTGAAGGGCTATACCAATCATCGCGAACTTGTCGAAGGTATTTTTAAAAATGTAACTAATGGCAAGCTAAAGGCTTATGACTATGCTACCGATGAGCCATTAACAGTTGAAGAATTGCGAAAACTATTAGATGATCAAAAGATTGATGCTGCACAGGTGGGTAAACTACTATTTACTGAGCGTTGGTATATCGACCCAAACGGACATATCTACAAATTCATAACCTCAATTACTTTGGGCAAGGCCGAATACAGTAAACAAGGAACATTTAAAGGCTATAGCGCCCTGTTCAAAGTGAAGTATTAAGCCCTACTGCCTATCCATTACAAAACGAGATGTGCTTCGTGTTCGCTGTTGGAGATAAACTACACGGTTCCCAACCAAATTTTCGATTACCTCGGGCGTGTAGTGCCGTATGGTTAACAGTTCAAGGTGGCTGTTGTAACGAACTACAAAATCGGTTTTCATATCCTCTAGCGCTTGACTTAAACGAAGCTTATCGTCATCGACACAAACAGTGAAGCTGATTGCAGAATTATGCACCATATTCACTTTAACCCGATGCTTGTATAGTAAAGCGAAGATTTTACTCAGACAATCCTCTATTACAAAAGAAAAATCGCGGGGTGTAAGAGTAATGAGAACCTGATTTCTCTTAAGCACCAAAACGGGAGGCAGTTTAACGGGTGTGTCGGAATGAGCTATGGTTGAACCTGGGGCATCGGGCTCCACGAATGATTTTACGTAGAGGGGAATTTTTTTATTCTGTAAAGGTTTTATTGTCTTAGGGTGAATGATTTGTGCTCCGCAATAGGCAAGCTCAATAGCCTCCTGATACGAAACAAAATCAAGTTTTACAGCATTGCTGAAAATTTTTGGATCGGCGCTAAGTACCCCCGCCACATCCTTCCAAATGGTAACATCCTGTGCATCCAAAAGATTTGCAAGAATGGCAGCAGTATAATCGGAACCCTCGCGCCCCAAAGTAGTTGTAGTTCCCACTTCGGTTCCAGCAATAAAACCCTGAGTTAAAAAGATATTTGCCGATGTAAAGTCGAATTCCCGCTGGCACAGGTAACTCGATGTAGTTTCATCAATAACGCCTTCCCTGTATGATGTATCGGAACGAAGGCAGCGGCGGGCATCAATAAGACTGTTGGCAATACCTATATAATTAAGGTAATGGCTAACTATCCGGGTTGACAAAAGCTCGCCGAATGAAACCACCTGATCGTAATGGTAATCGTATCCCTTTGAGGGAACTTGGCTGAATTGATTTTTCAGTTGGGTAAAAAGAGTTTGCAGCTCAGCTATCAGCACATGGTTTTTATTGCCATCAACTAATTCAACCGCCGCACTGATATGGAATTGCTCAATCTCATTTAATTTCTTTTCCAATGCGGTAAAATCGCCATTCATCCAATGCATTAACACCTCCTCAAGTGCATTGGTTGTTTTAGCCATAGCGGAAACCACAATTACAAGATTTTTAGTTGAATACCTTTTTACTATCGTGGCCAGGTTTCTGATAGCATCAGCCGATTTTACGGAAGCGCCACCAAACTTGAATACATGAATAGGATTCATCGCTGGAAAAATTTCCCAAACTTACTAAAAAGGCATTTATAAAAGCCATTCAACCGATATACTTTTTTATCCATTACAGGGAAGCAATATGGCATCGCAAACGTTTTAAATTTGATATTTTTTTAAATTTACAGCGATAGGATATCTAAAAAATGGCTAATTTTACTCACAAATTAGAATAGAAAACCATCATGCACGGCTATAATGTTAAAACACTAACGCAATTCATAATTGAGAGGCAAGCCGATTTCCCATATGCAACCGGGGAATTCACTCGTTTACTTTACCATGTAGGAGTGGCAGCAAAACTCGTTAATAAAAAAGTAAACAAGGCAGGGCTCGTTGATATCTTGGGTGAGGCTGGTAATATAAATATTCAAGGCGAAGAGCAAAAGAAACTCGACCTACTTGCTAACTGGCAATTCATTCAGGCCCTAAAAAACAGCCGAGAGTGCTGTGGCGTGGCCTCGGAGGAAGATCAGGAAATCATTACCTGGGACGATGAGCTTAGCCAGGATGGTAACTACATTTTCTGTATGGATCCCCTTGATGGCTCATCGAATATTGATGTAAACGTATCGATTGGAACTATTTTTAGTATTTACAGGCGCATCAGTCCCCGTGGCACAAAACCTATAATGGAAGATTTTCTGCAACCAGGCAACAAACAGGTTGCTGCAGGCTACGTAATATATGGTTCATCAACCATGCTTGTTTACACAACAGGCCGTGGCGTGTACGGTTTCACCCTTGACCCATCAATTGGGGAATTTTGTCTGTCGCACCTCAACATCCTAACTCCTGACGATGGAAATATCTATTCCATTAACGAGGGCAACTATAACCATTTCCCCGAAGGGGTGAAAAAATATATCGAGTATTGCAAACAAGAAGATAAATCTACTAAACGCCCTTACTCCGCACGATACATAGGTTCGTTGGTTTCGGATTTTCACAGGAATCTGCTTAAGGGTGGGATTTTCATGTATCCTCCAACGGCATCGGCACCTAAGGGTAAATTACGCTTAATTTACGAATGTAACCCCATTGCATTTTTGGCTGAACAAGCCGGCGGTGTAGCCACCGATGGTGTAAGAAGAATTCTCGACATCCAACCTGAATCGCTTCATCAACGAGTTCCTCTTTATGTGGGATCAAAAAATATGGTTCAAAAACTTCAGGAATTTTTATAAATTCTGAATTAACATTCTTTCCTTTCGGACATTTTTAATGCA
>LUYY01000320.1 GCA_001603415.1 Bacteroidales bacterium Bact_07
ATACTAAGAGAAGCTTTATACCTTTTTGCATTATAGGAATGAGGTCTAATACTGTTTGCTTTATCAAGCTGAGTATCAATTTTTAAAATGTTTAGTGCCATTTTTCTTAGTAATGCGGCATTTTCCGGTTCGTTTTCTTTCCGAATACGGCTCTTATCTTCTTTGAAGGTTACATCCAGTAGCCAGTGCATACTTTCTATACCCCAGTGCTCTCTAACAGCTTCAGAGAATCTATTACCATCAGTTATGCTGGCTAAGTAATACCTTATCTCCGTAGATTCGTTTTCTTTCTCTTTTCGGCGGCTTACTACTATACCTATTGCTTTTAGTCCTTCCCATTCCTTCCGTGTTTCCAACCAAGATATATCAGATATAAGGTAGTACTCTCTTGTTTCAATCCGTCCATGTCCTTTCTCCACAGTTCGGACAAACTGATGTTCTATGTCTTTGAAATTTTCTTCTTTTATAAACCGAAAGTAGTCTTCCACATCCTGATATAGATTTTCCTGGTTCTTCTTCAAGGCTAGGACATAATCAGCTTCTTTATCTTTAACAATCTTTTTTGCAATGGCCTTTTGCGTACCCATGGCGTCGATCGTAACGATGGAACCCTTTAAAAGTAACAAATCTAAAAGCTCGGGTATGGCTGCTATTTCATTACTTTTTTCTTCAGTTTTTACTTGTCCTAAAAATAGACTATTCTGACTTGTCCACGCACTTACAATGTGAATAGAAGACTTTTCCTTACCTGCTTCTACAGCACCCCGAGCAGTTTTGCCGTCAATTGCAACAATATCTCCCTTACTACGTCTGGATATATCCTTAACCCATCGAATGAAGCATTTTTCAAACTGTTTTGGATCAATCATTCGAAACACTCTACGAAATGTGTGAACAGATGGAATACCATTTGGTAGTTCCAAAAATTTTTTAAACCATTCTATCCTGCTTTCAGCAAACATTATAACCAATTCCCAATCATCTGCACCAGCAATAAACCCGGCTACTGCAATAAACAAAACATCGATAAGCTTGTGAAGAACTTTTCCTTGCTGTCTCATATCATTAATGATTGAAAAATAACTATAGAAACTCGTTTTATTAATATTCAAACTATATTCCCCCATTTATGTTCATTATATACTTATTATACATTATATTGTACCAAAATACAACAAAAAAATAGCCGAAAATGCAGTTTTTCCAAACATTTTCGACTACTATTTGTATATATGTCTTTTCAGGTTATCTGGTAAATATTTGCTTCATGATTTTGCCCTGAGTCAAGGAGTCAAGGGGACGTTTTGTTTGTTACTGTTCACACCATAATTAACCGCGACACAGGTTAGTGATACCTTATAGACGAAATAATGAGAGCGCGCATAAAAACCAACCTACAGCTAACAGAATAACAACGGCATATAGGACGATCGCCCATATGCCGGAAATAATTTTGCAGCACCAATCAACCAAAAACATTGACAATACATTGGTAAAAATTATCATTCTGAGTTCGTAGTGTCGCCATAACGGTCAGGCACTGGCAAAGATATACCAGACTGTCAAAGCTTCGGAATGTCATGACTTGCTTTAATTTTCGCTTGAAGACCCTCCCGAGTCTTTCAGCCAGATTGTTGTCTGCCGGCACTCTTTTGTCATGGAGAAACAGGAGACAAGCTGCTTTATACTCACGCAACCTCACACTCAAGTTGAACCCGTCTTTGTAATACTTCGTAGGCGGCTCGTAATCGTACTCGTCTTTAGCGGTGCTGAGGATTTGATCAAATCTTTCCTCGAATTCTTGCACCTTATCGTTATCTGGCTCTTCTTCGGGGGCCAAGCTATTCCGATAATGAATCATCTCTTGTATAAGTGCCCTCATATCAGCGCTCCAAGTCAGGTTTTTCTCATTCTCCATACTATCGAGCAGGTACCTCAATATATGTATGAGGCATTCTTGATGAAGACTGCCGTAATTGTAGAAAGTCGCATCATGGTCGTGTACATGAATGTTGCCATTCAGTTCGGCAGGCGTGCCTTTGATACCCCTATGTCCTTTATGCTCTGTCGCATAATATGCCGCTTCACGCGGTGTTGCACAGATGAAGACGTTGACATTCTTGCCGTTGACCCTCGCTGTTGTGAAGTCTTCGTTCAAAACAGGAGTACCAACTAAATCTGAGAAAACTTTTTTCTGCTCGACTACGGATTTCTCAGCAAACTCGCGGCTTAGGCCGTTAATCATACCTTTAGAAATCTCCAAAGCGCCACCTGTCAGATCGGAAAGAAACTGGCGCACTTTGTCTATTGAGACATTGCAATGGTTGTTGAGCAGAAAAGCAAATGCCTTTATGCTACTATCATAATTGACGTCGTTATCCACCCCGACAGGGAAATCTGCATGGGCAAGTTTCCCTGTTTCTTTATGCCTGAATACAACAGTGTAATACTCAACAGAATCAAGAAGTAGCCTTATGC
>LUYY01000321.1 GCA_001603415.1 Bacteroidales bacterium Bact_07
AAGCTAAAAGCGTTTGGGATAACTCCTTTGATGGTGCAAGGTGAAATTCGTACAGCCAATCTTGATTTCCCGACCGGGTATTTACATAGCGATGAGTCGCAAACCGCTATTCGACTCTCAGGTAAGTTGGAGAACCTGAATGAACTGCGTAGCTTGGTGATTAGCACTACACAAACAGGCGCACAAATATGCCTCGCTGATATAGCCGATGTGTCGGACATCGTGAAAGATCCGGTAAAACTTGGGCGGATCAATGGAGAGGAGGCGATTCTTATCAACCTCCAGAAACAATCTGATGCAAACGCTATAAAAGTGAGCGATCAGGTGATGAAAACCATTACTCAACTGCAAGAAGCTTACAGTGCGGAAGGTCTGCAAATTGACGTTGCACAAAACACGACTACCTTTACCCGCCAATCCATCAATTCTGTTATCATTGATTTGATGCTTGCGATTTTATTAGTTTCGGTGGTGATATTGCTTTTCTTACATAATTTCCGTAATGCGATTATTGTGATGGTGGTTGTGCCGGTATCGCTCGTGGCGACGTTTATCGGGATGAAACTGTTTAATTTCACACTCAACCTGATGTCGTTGCTGGCTTTGTCGTTAGTAATTGGTGTGCTGGTAGACGATGCCATTGTGGTGATTGAAAATGTGTATCGTCATATTGAAATGGGTAAAAACCGGGTAAAAGCCACCTTTGATGCCTTAAATGAAATAGGCTTCACGGTAGTTGCCATTACAGTGACAATAGTGATGGTATTTTTACCTGTAATTTTCACAAACACACTCGTATCAGATATTCTACGGCAGTTTTGTGGTGTAATAGTCATTTCTATTTTGATGAGTTTGTTGGCAGCACTTACTTTAGTGCCACTTTTGACTTCAAGATTTGGAGATATACAGAAAATTAAAACCAGCAGTATCTTCGGGAAAATTCTGAAAAGTTTTGACAGTGCAATCACTGGTTTTAGTAATTGGGTTGCTGAGATTCTGAAATGGGGATTGGGACATAAACGCTGGATAGGAGTGGTGGTGCTTGCTATAACAGCGGCTGTTATGTCGCTGTTTCCTCTTGGATTTATCAATTTCGAATTTCAGCCATTTATAGATCGTGGCGAGTTCATGGTGCAATTGGAGATGCCGAAAGATATTTCTATGGAAGAATCTAACGCATTGGTTCGTCGTGCCGAAAACTGGTTTATGAATCGCCAGGAAGTAGAAAATGTTGTCACCATGGTGGGGTTGACCAGTGACAATACGCAAAGCACAAAAGGGACGCCTTATTTAGCTGAATTAGATGTAAAACTGAAAAAACAGAAAGAGGGGACAGAAACATATATTGCTCGAATTCGCAAGCCGCTGTCTGATTATTTGATGGATGCCAAAGTAAATATCTTTAGCGTAAGCTTGACAGGAACAGCGTCAAAAGCTGCAGTGGAATATATTATAACAGGCAATGATGTCGATTCAGTCATGTTATTTGCTGAAAAAGCGTTGAATGCACTTGGCTCTATCCCAGGTGTGATGCAACAGGAGCTTTCAGTAGAAAATGCAACGCCTGAAATTACCGTGAAAGT
>LUYY01000060.1 GCA_001603415.1 Bacteroidales bacterium Bact_07
ATAAAATTCTCATTAAACCATTCGTAATGCATTGTATATTTGAACATATCGTTAGTTTAAAGATTACTTACAAACCGCAATGCAACATTTTATCATTTGGAAATTCCTGTTAGTTTTTTAACTTAGAAGGCTGTAAACCAACCCACACCTAAACCAAAATGGCCAAAAAACTTACGCCCGGTAAGCAATTCGACCCACAAAAGAATTACCGGGAAACCATGAAGGCTATAGGCTATGTTAGCCGAGCCGAAGCCACACGAAAGGATTACGAACGCATTGGGTTCAAATCGGGACTCGAAGTGCATCAGCAACTCAAAACCAAACAAAAGCTCTTTTGCCGCTGTCCGGCAGGGGTTTATCACGACGACAACGACTACCATGCAGAGATTATCCGCCACATGCGCCCAACCCTAAGCGAAATGGGCGAGTACGATGGAACCGCTCTCATGGAGTTTAAAACACGGAAGGAGATTGTTTACCGTATCAATAACAAAACCACCTGCACTTATGAAATTGACGATACTCCCCCATTCCCCATTAACCGTGAAGCGCTGGAAATAGCCCTTGAAATATCATTGCTTTGTAAGTTTAACATTGTGGGCGAGGTTCACATTACCCGAAAGCAGTACCTCGATGGCTCTATCCCAACTGGTTTTCAACGTACGGCCATTCTGGGTGTTGAGGGCGAAATCCAGCTAAAGAATAAAAAAGTAGGCCTTATCCAGTTGAGTATCGAAGAAGACGCATGCCGTGAGGTTTCGGATATTGGACATCGACGTATCTATAAAACCGACAGGTTGGGGATGCCTCTTATTGAAACGGTTACCCACCCACAATGCCTAACCCCCGACGAATTAAGGGAGGCGGCCGATTACATCCGTTTCCTAAACCGAAGTACTGGTAAGGTTCGAACTGGAATTGGTGCTGCCCGGCAAGATACCAATGTGAGCTGTGATGGTGGTACCCGTGTGGAAATAAAAGGCGTTTCGCACAATAAATGGTTGCCCCTGCTTTCACATAACGAGTGTTTTAGGCAATGGGCGTTGCTGCACATCCGAAAGTTACTGCTTGAGCGGGTACCTACGCCCGAAAAGTGGGCAATGCGCCATGTTGAAATCGACCCCTACACTCAAGGCATTGAGCACGAAGTTGCCAACAAATTTGCCGATATGGGCTACAAGGTTATAGGTATTGCTCTTCCGGCATTTCACGGCATACTTTCGCATTTCACTCAACCCGGCAAATGCTTCACCAACGAGCTATCCGACAGGCTTAAAGTGATTGCCTGTATTGAACGACCCAATATCACCAGTAACGAGGATTTAGAGTCTCCGCTTTCCGAAACCGACACCACAAGGCTAGCTTCGCTCCTCAAGGCATCGCCCGACGATGCCATTGTTCTCATTTGGGGCCCAGCCGAAGATATCCCTACTGCCCTTGAAACTATTGATGAGCGATGCCGTATGGCCTTTGAAGGCGTTCCGCGCGAAACACGCCGACCGTTGGCCGACGGTACAACCATCTTTGAACGCGTGCTTCCCGGTGCCGACCGCATGTACCCCGATACTGACTCGGCTCCCATTCCTCTTGATGAGGCATATATCGAGAAACTACATCAAAACTTACCTGTAGATATCTGGCATCGATTCGAACAACTTGCCCAGATGCAGATTCCCGAAGACGCCCACCCATTCTTGTTAAGACGTAACCTCGTTCCGGTGATTGAGGAAATTGTTGGCTTGGGATTCCCTTCGCGCTATGTGGGAACATTACTCGGACATAAACTGAAACGAATCGAGGGGAAATACCCCAAACATAAAGATTTTAGCTACTCCCGAATTGTTGAACTATTCCGCTTTATCAAGGAAAATAAGTTACATCACTCCTTGGCCAAGCTTATGCTTCCGGTTGTTTACCAATACCCCAACATGGATTTCAACTCGGTACTTACCAGCATCAACTTTAAGCGTAAATCCGAGGAGGAACTCCTTGCACCGGTGGATTACCTCATCGAAAAATTTAAGGAGATAAAGATTGCCAAACACGATAAACCGGAGAATGCGGTTAACTGGGTAATGGGGCAGCTGCACAAGCAGGCATTGGGAAATATCGACCCTGCTTTGCTTTACACAAGAATAAAAGAACGAATCAGCTAATAAAAACAATCATTGCATAACTAAAAAGGCTATGGAAGACATTTTTCAAGGATACAAAGGACGTTCCCTTGAGGTTCTTAAAAAGTTCAACGTTAGGGTTTGGGGCAAAGCCATCATTGAAACTACCCGCGGAGAGTTTCAGGGCACTGTGTTACCCCGTGCCGAAAACGACGACGACACTCATATTGTGCTCAAAATTGCAACCGGCTACAATATTGGAATCGATATTTTTACTATAAAATCGATGAAGGAGGTTGGCTACTACAAGGCTACCTACAAGATACCCGAAAAGGAGTTTCCATACACACCAAATCTACCCAAGGTGAAGTTACTGGGTACGGGCGGTACCATTGCCTCGCGACTCGACTACCGAACCGGAGCAGTAATTCCGGCTTTTTCGCCCGGCGAACTATATGGAGCGGTTCCTGAACTTGCCAGCATCTGCAACCTCACCACTGAGAAACTTTTTGCCGTTTTCAGCGAAAACATGGGACCCGAGCAGTACAAAGCTCTTGCCATTGCCATTGGCAAGGAAATTGAAAATGGAATCGACGGTATAATCATCGGTCATGGTACCGATACCCTTAGCCATACAGCTGCTGCACTAACCTTTATGGTTCAAAATCCTCCTGTTCCCATAGTGCTTGTAGGCTCACAGCGAAGCAGCGACCGCCCTAGCAGTGATGCCGCACTAAACCTAATGCATGCCACATACACTGCCGGACACTCAGATATTGCCGAGGTTATGGTTTGCATGTTCGGCCCCACCTCCGACGAGTACGGATTCCTGCACCGAGGCACAAGGGTGCGTAAAATGCACTCCTCGTACCGCAGTACATTCCGCACCATTGGCGATACACCGCTGGCAACGGTAAGCCTCAAAGATGGCGTTAAACCCATAAAGGACACCTACAACCACCGCCGAAAGGATAAAAAAGTTAAGATACTACCCTACTTTGAGGAAAAAGTATCGATTGTTTACTACTACCCTAACATGAAACCTGATATTATCGACTCGTTGGTCGATAATGGTTACCGTGGGATAATAATAGCCGGAACCGGCCTTGGCCATGTGAATAAGCCTCTTTATCCTGCCATAGAAAGGGCAAAAAAGAAAGGCGTTCACATGTTCATGACCGTTCAAACCCTTTGGGGATATGCCCACATGTACGTTTACGATACCGGTCGCGACCTGATGGCCAAGGGTATTATCCCCGCTGAAAACATGCTTCCTGAAACCGCCTACATCAAACTGGGTTGGGTGCTTGGCCAAACCGACGACCCAGAGGAGGTAAAACGTTTAATGCTAACCCCCATTAACAATGAAATAACACCCCGTGAGCCTTATAACGGCTACCTTATATACCAGGGTGGCGTGCCCGAGGTTGAAGAGTTTATCAGAAAGTTCAGGAAGTAGATGCGAAATATGTTAATTGATTGTAGGTAAGACAGGTTTGATAGATAATCGCTAATCATCGTTATCTGTGTTCAATCTAATCACCTCCACAATTTCTTTATAGCTACAACTCCCTTTTCTTCCTGCTCATCAAATACCTTGAAATTCCATAGGCCAAGGAAAGCAGTGCCATAAATGCGGAGATGTTTCCTATGTAATCGCCATGGTTAGCATAGTATGTAGTATTGTTATTGGCAAGTAAGGTGCCCTTTATTACACCCCGCTTCCACCAACCAAGGGAATCGACTATATCGCCACGCTGGTTAACAATGGCTGAGATACCCGTGTTTGCCGAACGGGCTATTGAACGGCGCATCTCAATGGCGCGAATGCGCGAAAACGAAAGGTGTTGACGATATCCGGGCGTATCGCCCCACCATCCATCGTTTGTAATAACAAAGAGCAGGTTTGCGCCATTTTTTATGTACCCACTTACATACTCGCCAAAAACCGATTCGTAGCAAATTATTGGCCCCACTCCAAACCTACCATCTATTGACCGGAATACTCCCCTATCGGGCTGGGTGCCTAAACTACCTGTAATTCCGCCTAAATCGATTGAAAGTTTCTCCAGAAACTTAAGGTATTGCGGGTAAGGCATCATCTCTACCCCAACCACTAGTTTTGATTTATGGTAAACCGGTAGTTTGAAAAGTGAGTCAACCTGAATGGCCGAGTTGTACCTATCGTAGTAGTACATTTCATCGTAAGGTAACTTTCGGGCAGTTGGTGTAATGGGCTCGCCCGGCTGGTAAAGCTTAAGAGTTACCAAACCACTCACCCACATTACTCCGAGATGCTTATCCACAAAGGCTTTCAGCCTTTGAATGCTCTCGTTATCGGCAAGTTGATGTTCCCAAATACGATCGTCAATGGCAGTCTCGGGGCATACCACATAGCGAATGGTACTATCGATATTCGATTCAGCAAGATTAAGCATGATATCCATCTGTTGCTCATTGGTTAACCCGCTAAACTTCTCGTTGTATGGATCAATATTGGGTTGAACTATTAGCACATTCACCGCTTCGCCCTTTTCCTCATAATTGTAGTAGATATATAGCGATATGGCAAATGGTATTGCAAAAAAGAGGAGCACATCGGAAAAGAACCATGCAATTCGACCGTAAACCCTTTCACGGTACGCTGTAATTTGCGAAAGAATAAAAAAGTTAACCACTAAAATCCAAAGCGAACCGCCCAGCACGCCCGTGTACTCGTACCACTGAATAACCATGGGATGATTGCCAAGGCTATTCCCCAATGTTAACCAGGGCCATGTAATCTCCGAGTTGTGAAAAAATTGCTCCCATGCAATCCAAAAGGTGATGAACGCAAATGCCCCTATGGTTTTGTTTGTGTTGATATGAATGAAATGGTAGAGGCTAAATACCGCAGTCATCAGTAATGCGGTAAGTACAACAGCTAACACTGCGCCTACCACAGTGGCATTGTAAATCCACCACGTGGCAAGCAAGTTCCATACAAAAAACGACAGGTAAACATATCCAAATATCTTCCAAAACCCGGCCTTCTGCTCAACCAATCTGTAATACGAAACGAATAGTGGCACAAAGGCAAAGAAGATTGTATAGCTTGGTATGCCCTCATACCATGGAAGCGCTAAAAGCACACCCGAAAGCAACACCAGGAAAGCATTTGATTTCAGTAGGTTCTTTATTAGCATAGTTGCAGTTAATTTTAAAACGATTTGTAAAGATAAACGATTTGCCATTCTAACAAATCCAATAAAAGTTATTTTTGGGTGAAATTTAAATATAATACCGTATGGCATTACCCGTATTTTTCCCATACGTTGGTGGTGAGTTCAAAGTCACAGGCTTAACTTACCAGGTGAAATGTCCATGGGATAATTCACCAATTGCCACTGTTCATCTTGCAGGCGATAATGAGCTTGAGCAGGCAATACAAATGGCCCAGCAAGCCGAGCTCCCAATGTCAGAACTGGCTGCCTATGAGAAGTACGAAATACTTATGGGAATTGCCAATGGCATAAGGGATCGGCGCGATGAGTTTGCCAAAACCCTTGCCTTGGAAGCCTGTAAGCCCATAAAGTTGGCTTACGGTGAGATAGATAGGGCTATACAAACGTTTATAGTTGCAGCAGAGGAGGCCAAGCGGCCACCGGCCGAATTGATAAGAATAGATTGGACACCACAGGGTAAGGGTAAAGAGGGGCTAATAAAATACTTCCCAATTGGGATAGTTGCCGGCATTGCCCCATTCAACTTCCCTTTAAACCTTAGCGTGCATAAAATTGCCCCTGCAATTGCGGCAGGATGTCCAATCATTTTAAAGCCAGCCCGTTCTACCCCCCTCTCGGCGCTAATGCTTGCCCAGGTGGTTAACTCCACCATACTCCCCAAAGGCGCACTATCAATCCTCCCCACCAATCGCGAAACCGGCAATCAACTGGTAACCGACGACAGGTTTGCACTGCTCTCGTTTACCGGTTCGCCTCAGGTTGGCTGGAAAATGAAAACTCAAGCCGGGAAGAAACGTGTAGTACTTGAACTTGGCGGAAATGCCGGTGTAATTGTAACCCCATCGGCCAATATTGAACTGGCTATATCTAAATGTATAAGCGGAGCATTTGCTTACGCAGGACAGGTTTGCATTCATACCCAACGAATTTATGTACATCAAACTGTCTTCACCGCCTTCACCGAAAAGTTCATACAAAGCGCAGCAAAGCTTAAGAATGGACATCCGCTGGACACCGACACCGATATATCATCGATGATCGACGAGGAGAATGCCATTAGGGTTGAGGAATGGGTGAACGAGGCTATAAGCAATGGGGCAAAGATACTGCTTGGGGGCCAAAGACAAGGTGCCTACTTCCCACCTACAGTGCTTACAAACACCACCTCCAACATGAAAGTCTGCTATCTGGAAGTTTTTGGACCGGTAGTAATCATTGAGCCTTACACCAATTTTAATGATGCTGTAAACCATATCAACCAATCAGAGTATGGCTTGCAAGCTGGCGTTTTCACCAATCAAATTGACGAAATGAATTTTGCCTTTAATTCGTTAAAGGTGGGCGGAGTGATTATTAACGACGTTCCCACCTTCAGGGTCGATCACATGCCCTATGGCGGCGTTAAAAACTCAGGGTTTGGACGCGAGGGAGTAAAGTATGCCATGATCGAAATGCTTGAGCCAAGACTTTTAGTTAAGGATAGTTTATAGTTTAACACTATTTCTCAATTCCATATTCCTAATGGAAAGATATTTGCTAAGAATTGGTATATTTGCACCACAACTATGAACGCATCAACTATGCTTTTAACCCTGTTAATCAAGGGAATAATTATAGGATTGGCTGCAAGCATACCGCTTGGTCCAATTGGCGTTATTTGCGTTCAACGGACTATCAATAAAGGGCGTATCAGTGGATTTCTCTCGGGTTTAGGTGCCGCTACCGCCGATACACTTTTTGCCGCCATAGCAGGCTTTAGCCTCTCATTCATTATCAGTTTTTTGGAAGCTCGTCAAACCATAATCGAACTTATTGGAGGCATTATAGTTGTTTTTCTTGGACTTAGAATTTTCACCACCAATCCCATTTCGCAACTCAAAAGGAATAAACGAAAAAAGAATAACTTGCTGGAAGATTTCATGTCGGTGCTGCTTTTAACTGGCTCAAACCCTCTGGCCGTATTTTTCTTCATCGCACTGTTTGCAACAGCTGGGGTAATTAGCCACGAACAAAGCGTATGGGTAAACCTTATAGCATTAGCAGGAGTATTTTTGGGCGCTACTCTTTGGTGGTATATCCTTACATCTACTGTAAACTATTTTCGTAGGCATTTTAGGCTTAAACAGCTTTGGTGGATTAATAAGATTTCAGGTGCCGTTATCTCAACCCTTGGAGGACTTGCAATCATCAATGTTATTCATAAGGTTTTCTTTTAGCTAAACTTTCAGAGTAAATCGCTTCTCTATTCTAAAAGGAAAATATTTCGACTTAGTTTATCAAGTGCATTTTCAAGTTGATTCACTATTCAGATAACACACTTAAACTCTTACATGTGAGATTCTGA
>LUYY01000061.1 GCA_001603415.1 Bacteroidales bacterium Bact_07
CGCCCCTCGGTTCCACTTTACCGGATTCCTTAAGGGAAACGAAGTAAACCAGATGTTCCAGCTATCGGATGTTTACGTTATGCCCTCGGTATCGGAACCCTTTGGCATTAGCCCGCTTGAGGCAATGCGCTCAAGCGTTCCGGTGATAATATCCAAGCAATCGGGCGTTGCCGAAGTTCTAAAATATGCCATTAAGGTCGATTTTTGGGATATCGATGCCTTGGCCGATAGTATTTACGGGCTACTCCATTACCAAGCCCTTTCAAATTTCTTCATTAAATATGGACAAGAGGAGGTTAATAGCCTCAAGTGGGATAGAGCAGCCACTAAGATCATTGAAATTTATAACAGATTAGCTAACAGGTAAAACGTGTTGATATGAAGACCATTTGCTTTTACTTCCAGGTTCACCAACCTTTCCGGTTGCGTAGGTATCGTTTTTTCGATATCGGAAAAAACCACAACTACTTCGACGAATTTGCTAACAGGTCGATAATGCGTAAGGTGGCTGAAAAATGCTACCTTCCAACAAACAAGCTAATGCTCGACCTGATAAAAGAATACGGATCGCGGTTTAGAATTTCATACTCCATATCGGGAACAGCACTGGACCAATTTGAAATGTATGCCCCCGATGTTCTGGAAACCTTTCAGAAACTTGCCAAAACAGGTAGTGTTGAATTTTTAGCCGAAACCTACTCGCACTCCCTTTCGGCCCTGAAAAGCAGAGACGAGTTTACCCGACAGGTAAACGCTCAAATGAACAAGGTTGAACAGCTTATCGGGTATAAACCAAAAAGTTTCCGTAATACCGAGCTTATCTACTCCGATGAAATTGGGGCAATGGTTGCCGATTTGGGATTCAATACCATGCTCACCGAGGGAGCTAAACACATCCTTGGATGGAAAAGTTCCAACTTTGTTTACTCCAACGCTATTAATCCCAAACTCCGATTACTACTAAAGAACTTCAGGCTCAGCGACGATATTGCTTTTAGGTTCTCGAACCGCGACTGGAGCGAGTGGCCTCTTACTACCGAGAAGTATGTTCACTGGTTAAACAACATCAATCCCAACGAGGAGATTGTTAACCTTTTTATGGATTACGAAACTTTTGGCGAACACCAATGGGCTGAAACTGGCATTTTCGATTTTATGCGGGCATTACCCGGTAAGGTATTTGCAAATACCAATTTCGAATTCTTAACACCCTCGGAAGTTTCGCAGAAACATCAACCGGTGGCTCTGCTCCATGTCCCTCATCCCATCTCTTGGGCCGACGAAGAGCGCGATTTAACCGCATGGCTAGGTAATGAACTGCAGGATAGCGCTTTTAACGAGCTTTACTCCCTTGCCGATATGGTTGAAAAAGTTGATGATCCGGATATTAAACGCGATTGGCTTTACCTGCAAACCAGCGACCATTTCTACTACATGTGCACCAAATGGTTCAGCGATGGCGACGTTCATAAATACTTTAACCCCTACGACACTCCATACGAGGCATTCATCAACTTCATGAATGTCCTTAGCGATTTCACCATCAGGCTTAAAAGCAAGCTAATTGAAGAACCTACTGTTACCGAAAAGATTGATAATCCCGACGAGGCCATCAAACTCATCGAATTATACCAGGAAAAGATTAATGAACTTCAGGCTGTACTGAAAACCAAAGAAGTTAAGCCAAAAACCACAAAATCAGCAAAGCCTAAGGTTGCCCAAACGCCAAGCACCAAGGCATCAGCAAAAAAAACTACAACCAAAACGGCTAAAACAGAAACCCCAAAAACTAAGAAAGTTAAATCGGTAACCAAAACAGAAGTTTCGGAGACTAAGACCAAAAAAGCAAAAGCGTCGGACTCCAAAATTAAAGCAGCAACCAATAAGACTCAAACATCGGCTGCTAAAACCAAAATATCGGCTAATAAAGGCAAAGCCGTTAAGGAGAAAAAAGAAAGCACTACACCGAAAAAATCAACAGGGAAAAGCAAAACTAAATAAAGGTTCATAGTATGAAGGATAAATTACTGAAGCCCGACTACCTATTTGAGGTAAGCTGGGAAGTTTGTAACAAGGTAGGTGGAATACACACCGTAGTTTCCACTAAGGCTTCGTTGCTGGAGAATGAACTAAAGAACAACTATATTACCATTGGGCCCGATATCATTAAAGATACTGAGCACAACTTTGAGTTTACTGAAGACCCCAACCTTTTTAAAGCTTGGAAAAACCAAGCTTTATCGGAAGGCATCTCGGTAAGAGTTGGGCGATGGAATATACCCTGCAAACCGGTTGCAATACTAGTAAACTTTTCAGGTCTAATATCGCAAAAGGACGCGATTTTCAAGTTGCTTTGGGAACGTTTTAAACTCGATTCCATTACCGGTCAATGGGATTACATTGAGCCTGCTCTGTTTGGCTATGCAGCAGGAAAAGTAATTGAGAGTTTTACAAACTTCAACCTTAGCCTACGTCATAGGGTGGTTGCCCAATTCCACGAATGGATGACTGGCACAGGGCTACTTTACCTAAAACAGAATTCGCCCCAGATAGGAACAGTATTTACCACCCACGCCACCGTTTTGGGACGGAGCATTGCCGGCAATGGCATACCCCTTTACAGTAATATCGATAAGTATAATCCCGATCATAAAGCCAAGGAATTCAATGTTGTAGCTAAACAGTCCTTGGAATCGATAGCAGCCAAAGAAGCCGACTGCTTCACAACCGTGAGCGAAATTACCGCTCAAGAGTGTAAATACTTCCTTGGGAATGAGGTTGACCTCATTACCCCAAATGGTTTCGATGGCTCTTTTATCCCAAAACCCGAAGAGGAGTTTAAACTTCGAAGGCTGGAGGGTAAGATTAAATTTTATGAGGTTGCCGAGGCCATGCTTTCGCACGAGGTTGCAAAAGATAGCCTCGTGGTTGGCATCAGCGGACGCTACGAATTTAAGAATAAGGGCATTGATGTTTTCCTTGAAGCCCTTGCAAAGCTTAATCGTGAAAATAATCTTGACAAGGAAGTGCTTGCATTCCTGCTCATTCCGGCAGGGCACCATGGCCCCCGAAAGGATGTATTCCATAACCTACGCGATGGCAAAGAAAGCGATAGCTACATCATACTTGATGATACCCACGTTACACACTACCTGAATGACCCGGAATCGGAAATAATCCTGCACCGAATTCGTGCCCTGGGGCTAAACAATGCTTCGTCCGATAAGGTTAAAGTATTCTGGGTTCCCTGCTACCTCAACGGAAACGATGGTATTTTTAATAAGCCATACTACGACTTACTCATAGGTATGGATATCACTGTTTTCCCATCGTACTATGAACCTTGGGGTTACACCCCGCTTGAAAGTTTAGCCTTTAGGGTTCCTACCATAACCACTACCCTTGCTGGATTTGGCGACTGGATTAACAAGCACTACAAAAATCCGAAGGATGCCATTAAGATTATCCACCGCACCGACGAGAATGACCCCGAAGTGGTTGAGCAAATTGCATCAACCATCGACTACTACATGAAACTCGATCATAACAAGAAACAGAATCTGGCCAATAATGCCGACGAGATATCGCGTGTTGCCCTTTGGGAGAACTTCATTGATTTTTACTTCCAGGCCTACGATAAGGCTCTTACCGTTGTGGGCGACCGCACACAAATGTATATGGAGGTTGAACGGCAAGAGGTTTTGCCAACTGTTGAGCGAAAATTCAAACAGTATCAACCCAATTGGGTTCGGCTTATAATCCAAAAACGTTTGCCAGAAAAGCTAAAACCACTCGATGAAATTTCACGTAACCTTTGGTGGTCGTGGAATACCGACTCAAAAGAAATTTTTGAATCAATTGATAAGGACTTGTGGAACGAGTGCGAGCACAACCCCATTCAGTTCCTGGAAAGGATAAGTTTACCCCGCTTCCAGGAATTAGAAAACGATACTGCGTTTGTCGATAAGCTTCAATCGGTTTACCTGAAGTTTACCTCATACATGATGAAACGCTACGAACGCAAAGGCCCCCGAATTGCATACTTCAGCATGGAGTTTGGGCTGCATAGCTCACTTAAGCTCTACTCAGGAGGTTTGGGCGTTCTTGCCGGCGATTACCTGAAAGAGGCTTCGGACCGCAATATCGATATGGTTGGGATAGGTCTTTTGTATCGTTATGGATATTTCACCCAAACCCTTTCAGCCTCTGGCCAACAGGTAGCTGTTTACGACCAGCAAAACTTCACCCAAAGCGTAGCCACCCCTGTTCGTAACGAAAACGGGAAATGGATTACCGTTAAAGTTGCTTTCCCAGGACGTGATGTGTATGCCCGTGTATGGAAGGTTGAGGTAGGTAGAACCGATCTATACCTTCTGGACACCGACTTTGAGGATAACCAGCCCCTTGACCGAACCATCACGCATCACCTTTACGGAGGCGATTTGGAAAATAGGTTTAAACAGGAGATGATACTTGGCATAGCTGGTATAAGGGCCTTACACGAAATGGGGATAACCCCTGATATCTATCATATAAACGAAGGGCATGCTGCATTTATCGGACTTGAACGCTTACGCCGTTATATTGTTGAAGAAAAGCTTTCGTTCCCCGAAGCCCTTGAACTAGTGAGGGCATCAAGCCTTTTCACAACCCATACACCTGTACCCGCCGGCCACGACGCTTTCCCCGAGGAATTAGTTCGAACATACATGGCCCATTACCCCGAAAGGTTAAAAATAACCTGGGATCAATTCATGGATTTAGGCCGAATGACCCCAGGCGACACAACCGAGCGTTTCTCAATGAGCCACTTGGCCATTCGGCTATCACAGGAAGTTAATGGTGTCAGCTGGCTCCATGGCGAGGTAAGCCGTAAAATGTTTGCCGGTATGTGGCCATGCTACTTCGCCAACGAACTTCATATCAGCTACGTTACCAATGGCGTTCATTTTCCAACCTGGACTGCTCGTGAATGGAAAGCAATTCTTGAAAACGACTCCGAAGATACAGAACTGGGCTACACGCTTCCCAACTGGAATGCCATTGAGAACTTGCCCGATAGCAAGATTTGGGATATCCGCAATAAGCTAAGGAAACGCCTAATCAAACTTATAAACAAGAGGCTGAATAATCCAAACCTGGTTAGGTTTGAGAGTCCTCGACAGGTAATTGAGATCCAAGAAAAACTTAACGATAAGATACTTACCATTGGCTTTGCACGCAGGTTTGCTACCTACAAAAGGGCATGGTTACTATTTAAAGACCAAGACAGGTTGGCCGAACTGGTGAATAACCCCCAACGACCTGTACAAATCCTATTTGCTGGCAAAGCCCACCCTCACGATAAAGCTGGTCAGGATCTTATTAAAAAGATTATTGAGATATCCAAGCAACCGCGTTTCCTTGGCCGAATTCTCTTCCTCCAAAACTACGATATGGAGTTAGCCCGGCGAATGGTTCAGGGCGTAGATGTTTGGCTTAACACCCCAACTCGCCCCATGGAAGCCTCCGGCACCAGCGGTCAAAAAGCCGTAATGAACGGAGTACTCCATTTTAGCGTTCTGGACGGATGGTGGGTTGAGGGCTACCGGGAGAATGCCGGATGGGCACTACCAATGGAACCCACATACCCCCAAGAGGAATTCCAGGACGAACTCGATGCTGAACTCATCTATACCATTCTTGAAAATGAGGTAGTCCCTGCATTTTATGAACGCACTGCCGACGATGTTCCCCAAAAATGGGTTTCGTTTATCAAAAAATCCATGACCCAGGTGGCATCGAACTTTACTACTCTCAGGATGATTAACGATTACCAAAACCGATTCTACAGCAAGCTCTACTATAGGTTTAACGAACTTGCCGAGAACGAATTTGAGGAAGCCAAACAAATCTCGGCATGGAAGCGCCGCATTACCCGCAGCTGGGATGAAATAGAAGTAATACGCGTTAAGCAATTCGATATGAACCGCGAACCCATTTTGCTTGGCAATGAATACGAAGCCGAAGTCGTTCTCGATTTAGGATCGCTTGCTCCCGATGAAATTGGGGTTGAACTGGTAGTTGCCGACCTGATTGAGAACCAACAGGTAACTGTTAAGCGCGTTCATGAATTTGAACTTGCCGGTTTTGAAGGTTCAAGGGCTACATACCGATTGAAACTAATTCCCGTTGAACCCGGAGCCTTTGAATGCGGCATTAGAATATTCCCTAAGAACCCGCTCCTCCCCCACCGCATGGACTTCTGTTTGGTTCGCTGGATATAATTTCATTGTTCCGGGAAAAGGCTATAAAAAGTCTTTTCCCGGTCTATAAATCTCATCACTTCGTCAAAGTTTTTTAAACCTTGGTCAACAAGAACTTCTTCACGAACAATTAAATAATTTTGTAACAAGAAAATTTTGCAAATTAGCAAGTGAGTAAGCGCAAACCAAACATGGTAATCATTCAACGTCCAAACCAAACCCGCCGGAAGGAATTAGCTCTTACCATGGGCTTTTTCGATGGCGTTCACCTTGGACACCGTGAACTTATCCAAACGGTAGCTCACGATGCTGAAATCATGGGATTGGAATCGGCTGTGCTCACTTTTTGGCCTCACCCTCGCCTTGTGCTTCACAAAGACCCCGAAAAACTTCGTTTCCTGAACACACTTAACGAAAAAGCAAAAATTATTGCCAAGTTTGGAATCGACTATTTCATAGTTCAGGAATTTGCCAAGGAGTTTTTTAACCTCGATGCCAACGATTTCATTAATTTACTGGTTAACGATTACAAGGTTAAACACTTTGTGGTTGGTGCCGATCACCGATTCGGTAAGGGAGGAACCGGCGACTCCAACCTATTGAATAAGCTATCCGTTGAAATGGGCTTCACCGTTAAGGTTGTTCCCTCCCAAAAAGTTGATGGAGTTGATGTAAGCTCTACAAAAATCCGTGAAGCGCTCCTTTCGGGAAACCTTAAGCTGGCTAATCAAATGCTTGGTTATCCTTACCTCATTACAGGTGCGGTTCAATCGGGCAATCAGCTGGGGCGGAAGATTGGTTTCCCCACCGCCAATATTCGTCCTAACGATCCCTTAAAACTTATTCCCAAGGAAGGGGTTTATGCCGTAATTGTAAACGCCAACGATATCATTTACAAGGGCATGCTCAATATCGGCTTTAGGCCTACCATCGATACCAACAATAAACAATCTATCGAGGTTAACATTTTCGATTTTGAGAATGATCTATATAACTCAGGCATTGAGGTGGCGCTGGTAAGCAGATTGCGCGACGAAAAACGATTCCCTTCCATTGAACACTTGAAAGAGCAACTTGTTATTGATAAACAGAATGCTCTTGAAGCCCTAAAGGATGAAAAAGTTGAACGGTATCAAAACTTATTCCTAACTTTACGGCCCGAAAGGAATAATAACCAATAAAATCGATATTAATGGAACAAGTAATTCAGGCCACCTTACCCTACAAGGTTAAGGATATTGCATTGGCAGAGTGGGGACGGAAAGAAATCACTATTGCCGAGAAGGAAATGCCGGGACTGATGTCTCTTCGCCAAAAGTATGGCCCACAAAAACCCCTTAAAGGGGCTCGCATAACCGGTTCGCTCCACATGACCATTCAAACAGCAGTGCTTATTGAAACCCTGGTTGAACTGGGAGCACAGGTTCGCTGGGCAAGCTGTAACATATTCTCAACCCAAGACCACGCTGCAGCAGCCATTGCAGCCGCAGGTATCCCTGTTTTTGCATGGAAGGGCGAGACCCTTGAGGAATACTGGTGGTGCACCGCTCAGGCCCTTTCATTCCCCGACGGCAAAGGCCCAAACCTAATTGTTGACGATGGTGGCGATGCAACCCTCCTGGTTCATTGGGGCTACAAAGCCGAAAACGATAAATCGTTCCTCAATAGGGAACCTTCATCGCACGAAGAAAAAGTTATTCTATCGCTTTTAAAAGATATTTTGGCTAAAGAACCAAACAAATGGCATAACCTGGTAAAGGAACTTAAAGGCGTTTCGGAAGAAACAACCACTGGGGTTCACCGCCTTTACCAAATGCTGGAACGCAAGGAACTGCTTATACCTGCCATAAATGTTAACGACTCAGTAACCAAGAGCAAGTTCGATAACCTATACGGCTGTCGCGAATCTTTAGCTGATGGTATTAAACGTGCCACCGATGTTATGATTGCCGGCAAGGTTGTTGTTGTTTGCGGTTATGGCGATGTAGGCAAGGGTTGCGCTCACAGTATGCGCTCCTATGGTGCCCGAGTAATTGTAACCGAAATCGACCCCATTTGTGCTCTCCAAGCCGCCATGGAAGGATTTGAGGTAAAAACCGTTGAGGATACCCTAGATGAGGGCAATATCTATGTTACCGCTACCGGTAACTGCGATGTTATTACCCTTGAACACATGCAACGCATGAAAGACCAGGCTATTGTTTGCAACATCGGCCATTTTGACAACGAGATACAAATGGATAGGCTCAACTCCCTAAAGGATGTTAAGCGGGTAAATATAAAGCCTCAGGTTGATCAATACGTTTTCCCCGATGGCCATTCCATCTTTATTTTGGCCGAGGGCCGTCTGGTTAACCTTGGCTGCGCCACAGGTCATCCCAGCTTTGTGATGAGTAACAGCTTCTCCAACCAAACCCTTGCCCAAATTGAACTTTGGACAAAAAATCTTCCCGTTGATGTTTACCGCTTACCTAAACACCTTGATGAGGAGGTTGCACGACTTCACCTTGAGCAAATTGGTGTTAAACTAACCAAGTTGACCCCAAAGCAAGCTGAATACATTGGTGTTAAACCCGAAGGCCCTTACAAACCCGAGCACTATCGCTACTAATCAATACACAAACTGCCGGAAACCCTCCGGCAGTTCTCATTTTTTGTTTTTACTTTCCATTAGCTCTATTGCTCTTTTAATCTTTTCATACCCTGCCCTCGCTAATGGTGTGCTACCAAATTGAAAGGCGAACTCATCTTTGCCCAGGTTTGCCAATGAAATGCCACTTATATCTCTGAAAATATCAATTTCCTGGTTAGCTCCATCAACCACTTCAGCCTTGCTATTCCATGGGCAAACCTCCTGACAAATATCGCACCCAAAACACCATCCGTTTAGGCTATCAATCTCACTTTCGCATAGCGATTCTTTCCTTTCGATGGTAATGTATGAAATACATTTCTGTGCATCAACAACACCTGGTGCAACAATAGCTTTGCCTGGACAGGCATCCATACAACGGGAGCAGGAGCCACATCTGTTCCTTTCCTGATAATTGCTCGGTTCAATCTCAACATCAACAATTAGCTCACCAATTAAAACGTAAGAGCCCAAACCCCTGTTGATTAGGTTTGAGTTTTTCCCAATCCAACCCAATCCAGCTCTAACAGCCCATTCCCTTTCCATTACTGGTGCAGAATCGACAAATGCCCGTCCATTCATATTCCCATAGTTTCTACGCAACTGTTCAAGCATTTCCCAAAGCATTTTTTTCATCAAGGTATGATAATCAACCCTGCTTGCATATCGTGCAATTCGGGGTACGTTTAGATTTACTGGTAAATCACCTGTATTATATGAAAGCAATAAGCTTATCACCGATTTAGAACCAGGAACCAATTTAGTAGGATCAAGCCTAAGGTCTATATTCCGTTCCATGTAACCCATGGTTGCATGGTATTGATGGTTTAACCACTGGGAAAAAAGCGCTTCCTGATTATCTAAACGTTCTGCGCGGCTCACACCACAGGCATGAAAACCGATATCTAATGCAATGCGCTTTACATCATCAACGTTTATCATCAATGTAGAATTTGCAATTACAAAGATTGTTAAAGCAAACCGAAATTTAACTTTTTTACCTAACTTGGTAAAAATTTGATTGAACTATATGATTGAATTCGATATTGACACTGAATTTATTCAGCTGGATAAACTGCTCAAGGTATGTCGGGTAGTTTACAGCGGTGGCGAAGCCCATCAACTTGTGGATGATGGACAGGTTAAACTTAACGGCACAATTGAGACCCGCAGGCGAGCTAAAATTAGGCCCGGCGATAAGGTTCAAATTGGTTCCGAAACTATAATTGTTAAAGCAAAAAAGTAATTGCTATGGAAAAGAGATTATCCTTTCTATTAATCGCATTCCTGGTAATATCAATTACCGGTTGTGGCTCACGAAAATCGGCTGAGAATGCTAATTTTGAATCCATCAGTGCCAATCGAGGTGGAGCTTATACCGAAACGGTAGCAAATGATGTGGCAGAACCACAAGTAGCAAAAGAGGTTACTGCAACTGATATAGCACCAAAAGTAATTAAAACGGCAAATGTCAGTATTGAGGTGTTCGATTACCTTAAATCACGCCAAAAAGTCGATTCAATTGTGGCTAAGCATAAAGGCTACATAACTAACGAAGCATTTCAGGAAACTGACACCCAAAAAAGTAACAGCATTACCATTAGGGTGCCAGCCCAAAATTTTGACCAATTACTTAGCGATTTTGCAGCTATTGCCAAAAAGGTTGATTACCAGAATATTTACACACAAGATGTTACCGAAGAATATATCGATGTTAAAACACGGTTGATAAACAAACTTGAAGTTGAAAAGACTTACAGGAAGCATCTTCGAGAGGCAAAGAATATTGAGGATATTCTAAAGATTGAAAACAAACTGGCCGAAATCCGTTCCGAAATTGAATCGGCTGAAGGAAGGCTAAAGTATATCGACCATCAGGTCAACCTTAGCACAGTATCGTTATACCTCTACCAAAAATTGGAATACAAGTATATTCCTGAAGAACTGCCTGGATTCTGGCAGAGAGTAAAAGAAGGTATCCATTGGGGTTGGAAAGGTTTCCTGTGGTTTTTAATCCTACTGGTAAAACTATGGCCGCTTTGGTTGTTGGGCATTGCTGCATACTTCTTTTATATAAAGATTAAGGGTTACCTTAAAAACCGGAAAAAGAAAGAAAAGAAGGCTAAAAAACTGCAAAAGAAAACCAAACTACCCAACGAACCTATCTTATAGAGATAAGCCTTTTCTACCCGAACCCCAATGCACAATTGCTTTGTTAGGTAGAAAAATTTTCAAATTACTTTAAAAGTATTTTGCGAATTAAAAATTTACTTATTTTTGCAGTGCTAAAAAAATGGCAGTACTTGCTAAAACGCTCTAAAATACTGCATCTTTAGCAAGTAATAAGTTGAAATATTGTGTTGGCGAGGTAGCTCAGTTGGTTAGAGCGCATGATTCATAATCATGAGGTCGCCGGTTCAATCCCGGCTCTCGCTACAGCCCAAAAGCCTTCGGTCTCGAAGGCTTTTTTGTTTTAAATGGTGTTAGTACCCTTTCCTATTGAACTCCTACTTGGTCGCCGAGTAAAAAAAGTTTGTTTTTGATATACCGCATTGGCGAGGTAGCTCAGTTGGTTTGAGCGTCCCGACTTCATCGGGAAGGTCGCCGGTTCACCGTGAACGGGACAGGCAATCCCGGCTCTCGCTACAGCCCAAAAGCCTTCGGTCTCGAAGGCTTTTAGGCTATGAATTGTTCATGGAAATTTCACCTTAACTTAATCATAAAATAAGTGGGTTTTAA
>LUYY01000062.1 GCA_001603415.1 Bacteroidales bacterium Bact_07
GTTTTAGGATTAATCGTAGGTTACATTCTTTACGGAAGGTTTGTTGAGCGTGTTTTTGGGGCAAACAGCCAAAACCAAACACCCGCCTACGCCATGCAGGATGGGGTTGACTATATCCCCATGCCCTGGTGGAAAGCGTTCCTGATTCAGTTCCTTAACATTGCTGGCCTTGGCCCCATTGTGGGGGCTGTACTTGGTGCAGCCTATGGTCCAGTGGCATTCTTATGGATTGTGCTTGGTAATATTCTCGCTGGTGCGGTTCACGATTACTTCTCGGGTATGATCTCGATCCGCATGGGTGGGCTAAGCATCCCCGAAATCATTGGAAAATACTTAGGCATAAGCGTTAAGCAGTTCATGCGAGGGTTTACCTTAATACTAATGATTCTGGTTGGAGCAGCATTTATTTCCGGCCCGGCAGCCTTAATGGCATCGTTAACCCCCGACTATCTTACCAAAAATGTTTGGGTATTCATCATTCTCACCTACTATATACTGGCAACGCTCTTACCTATCGATAAGATTATTGGTCGCTTTTATCCCATTTTCGGGTTAGCCCTAATTATCATGGCCGTTGGCATTACCTACGCCATTTTTACGGGTGGCTACCTTTATGATATCCCCGAAATATGGAACAACATGCACAACATGAAGGCTAATGCAGAGAAGTTTCCCTTATTCCCAATGCTATTTGTTACAATTTCCTGTGGGGCGATAAGTGGATTCCATTCCACCCAAAGCCCAATGATGGCACGCTGTCTCAAAAATGAGAAGGAAGGGCGTAAAGTTTTTTATGGCGCTATGGTAACCGAAGGGGTTATTGCACTGATTTGGGCTGCTATTGGTATGAGCTTCTATGGGGGAGTTCAAGGCTTAAACTCAGCCATTACAAGCTATAATGGCGAGGCCACCATTATTGTCCGTGAAATTTCTAACACCACTCTTGGCACAATTGGCGGAATACTTGCCATACTTGGGGTTGTTGCCGCTCCTATTACTACAGGCGATACGGCATTTCGGAGTGCACGATTAATTGTAGCCGATTTTCTTAAATTCTCCCAAAAAAGCCTATCGAACCGCATACTTGTTAGCTTACCACTTTTTATTATCGGTTTTACCCTTACTCAGGTTAAATTCGATATTATTTGGCGATACATGTTCTGGAGCAATCAGGTTCTTGCCACAGTAGTTCTATGGGCAATCACTGTTTACCTTGTACAACAAAAGAAGTCATACATTATTACGCTTATCCCTGCTTTATTCATGACTGCCGTGACTAGTAACTACATTATTATAGCTCCGGAAGGTTTTCATCTTTCCCATTGGATTGGCTATGTGGTAGGGGTTTTAGCACCATCGGTTTGCTTATACCTTTTCGCAAAATACATAAGAAAAAATTAAGGCTGCCAAATGGCAGCCTTTATATTCTACAACGGGAATAGCGAGATGGCTGCACCACCTCCTGGCGCTAATCTCAAATCAATCACAGAATTACTGTCAACCTCGCGTGTTTCAATGCGGTATGATGTAGGATTCTTATCCCAATGCGCATCGGGGCCATCGAGGTAAAGAGTTGCCTTGTACTTAATGTTTGGCTTAAGAAAATTAAGTTTTAGGCTTAGGTCACGAGGATTCTCATCGGTAATTGCACCCACAAACCAACGGCCAGTATTACGCTCTTCGCGGGCAATGGCAATATAATCACCTATGGCTGCATCTAAAACTACAGTTTGCTCCCAGTCGACACCAACATCGCGGATAAACTGAAAAGCAGGATGCCCTTCGTAGTTCTCGGGCAAATCGGCAACCATTTGGATGGGGCTGTAAATCACTACGTAAAGTGCTAACTGGTAAGCCAATGTTGAATTTACCTGATTATTGGGCTTATAGGGCTTTAGCTTGATGTTAAAGATTCCGGGAGTGTAATCCATGGGCCCAGCAAGCTGTGCAGTAAATGGAAGAATGGTAAGATGTTCGGGAGGATTTCCACCATCAACCGACCAAGCATTAAACTCCTGTCCCCTGAAGTTCTCGCGGGCAATAACATTAGGATAAGTACGCCACTCGCCTGTTCCCTTAAAGGGTTCATGGGCATCAACAGCAATGTGGTATTTGGCAGCCGTTTCAATCACCTTGCGGTAGTGGTTTACCATCCATTGTCCTTGATGGTATTCGCCTTTAGGTATGATTTTGCCTACATATCCAGTTTTTACTGAATGTATGCCAAGGCTCTGCATCAGCCTATAGGCTGAATCGAGTTGCTGTTCATAGGTTCGAGGCGCAGCGGAGGTTTCGTGGTGCATAATAAGGCTTACCCCCTTACTCTGGGCATAACGAACCACCGCCTTTAAATTATAGTCGGGGTATGGAGTAACAAAATCGAAGATTCCTTCGCGTTCGTCAAAGCCAATCCAGTGCTCCCAACCGGTATTCCAGCCCTCAACCAGTAACCCCTTAATGCCATTACGTGCAGCAAAATCGATATAGCGTTTTGCGTTTGCCGTTGTGGCTCCATGCTTCCCGCTAGCCATATCCCACGACGATTTGCCGAGGTGCATTTCCCACCATATACCCACATACTTCATAGGGCTGAACCACGACACATCGCCAATTTTGTTGGGTTCGTTTAGATTCAGAATTAACTTAGAGGTTACGATATCGCCCGGCTTATCGGCGATTATAATGGTTCGCCATGGCGAGTTAAAGGGGACTTTGGTTTTAACCTTAACCCCTGAATCGTTTCCAACCAGTGCCGTTTGGAGCGATAGGTTAACCGTATCGACCCTAAGGGTGGCACCGGCGTAGTTGGTCACGTCGGCCTCGTGGAAGCAGAGGTAAACCCCATCGGCGGTTTTCATGGTAACAGGGGTATTCACTGCATTCTCGGGGATATAGGTTTGCGCTAAGGGATTCTTACTTTTGCTATTTACTGCATCAATCTTGCTTACAGGCGTAGTATGGTAAAGATGCTCGTAGATATCCCAATCGCCGGGTTGCCACCAGCATGTATGGTTACCGGTTAGATTAAACTGAGTGTTTTCGGCAAGTATGACTACGCTATCCATCCCAACTTGCTCTGGAAATTCGTAACGAAAGCCCACCCCATCGTTAAAAACCCTAAAGGTTACTGCAAAATGTCGGTTAGGCGATTTCCGCTCCGATAGAAAAACCTTAAGCTCATTGTAGGTATTATCGACCCAGCGCTGATCGCCCCAAGGCATTTCCCACTTTTCGCTATACGGTTGGGTTTTAAAACTATCAACCTTGATATTTTCCGATAAAGGTGGCATATCCTTAAACTCAAACCCTAAAGTTGAGGGTTTAATGATTGTTTTCTGATTATAGCTAATACTGTAGGTTGGTTGTCCATTGGGCGATAGTTGAAAGGTGGTAATAATTTTCCCAGAGGGAGATTGAACAACCAAACAATCGTTATTGCTACACGATGCAAATGCAACAACAACTGTAACTAATGCTAATATTCTATTCATAGCAAGAAATTTTATGCTTCGCCTCCTTTTCCTCCAAAATTCATGGGAAATGGTGGCATACCCTCGTTGCCTTCCGGAAGTTTTATAGTGCCCATATGGGCCTCAAACTTGGCCATATTATCCTGTAAGGCTAATAAAAGCCTTTTGGCATGGTCGGGGGTTAAAATAACACGGGTTTTAACCTGAGCCTTGGGCATTCCGGGCATAATGCGCACAAAATCAATGATAAACTCCGACGATGAGTGGGTAATAATGGCAAGGTTACTGTATATACCCTGCGCAACATCGTCGCTTAACTCAATATTGATGGGATTTACTTTGTCATTCATAGTGATAGGTTTTATGATTACACGGCTAAGTTATGAATTTGTTCGCTAAATTACGATTGAATGTAAAAAAAGAGCCGGCATAAACCGGCTCTTCTTCGCTATTTATGTGCTTTATTTAACACTAGCAGTTGAACTCTTGGATTTTTCGATAGCCTGGTGCTCCTCCTTGGAGTAAACCACAAGTTTATCGAACTCTCTGAGACCAGTACCAGCAGGTATTAGGTGACCGCAGATAACGTTCTCTTTCAGACCCTCGAGGGTGTCAACCTTACCGAAAATGGCAGCTTCGTTGAGCACCTTTGTGGTTTCCTGGAACGATGCAGCCGACATAAAGCTGTTAGTCTGCAACGCAGCACGGGTAATACCCTGTAGAACCTGATTAGATGTTGCAGGAACAGCGTCACGAGCTTCAACCAACTTCATATCCTTACGTTTCAGCTTCGAGTTTTCGTCGCGCAGCTGACGGGCAGTAATAATCATACCCGGACGTAGATGAGCGGCATCACCTGGATCAACAACAACTTTCTTTTCGAATATATTGTCGTTCTCCTCAATGAACTCCCACTTATCGACAAGTTGCCCTTCGAGGAACCGAGTATCACCCGGATCGAGTATTTCAACCTTACGCATCATCTGGCGAACGATAACTTCAAAATGCTTATCGTTGATCTTCACGCCTTGCATACGGTACACTTCCTGCACCTCGTTAACAATGTATTCCTGCACCTCAGTAGGACCCTTGATGGCAAGAATATCGGTAGGGGTTATTGCACCATCCGATAGAGGTGTTCCAGCCTTCACGTAATCGTTTTCCTGAACAAGTATCTGTTTCGACAGAGGGACAAGGTAGTTCTTAACCTCACCGGTTTTTGAGGTTACCTTAATCTCTCGGTTACCTCGTTTAACCTTACCGAACGAAACTTCACCATCGATTTCCGATACAATAGCAGGGTTCGATGGGTTACGAGCTTCGAATAGTTCTACTACGCGAGGCAAACCACCGGTGATATCACCTGCTTTACCAACAGCACGGGGTATCTTAGCAAGAATATCACCTGCTTGAATCATTGCACCGTCCTCAACGGTTAAGTGAGCGCTAACCGGTAAGTTGTAAAGCTTAATCACTTCATCGTTATCGGAAAGAATCTTTACAGCAGGGTTCTTGCTCTTATCGCGAGTTTCAATGATAACCTTTTCACGGTAACCGGTTTGCTCGTCGCTTTCCTCGCGGTAGGTCACTTCCTTGATAAGGGCATCGAATCCAACCTTACCCGAAACTTCAGAAATAATAACTGCGTTCCATGGATCCCATTCGCAGATAAGCTGTCCTTTCTTTACCTTATCACCATTGTTGATGTAAAGTTTTGATCCGTAAGGCACGTTGTTTGTGGAAAGAGTAATTCCTGTGTTGGAATCAACAATTCGCATTTCGGCCAAACGACCAATAACTATGTGGTATGTATTGCCACTCTCATCCTGACGAGTAACGGTTTTTAGTTCCTCTATCTCGGCACGGCCATCGAAACGGGCAACGATCTTGGAATCAGAAATGATGCTACCAGCAGTACCCCCAACGTGGAAAGTTCGTAGTGTAAGCTGAGTACCAGGTTCACCGATACTTTGCGCAGCAATTACACCCACTGCTTCGCCTTTCTGAACCATACGACCGGTTGCCAGGTTGCGGCCATAGCATTTGGCACATACACCCTTACGCGACTCACAGGTAAGCACCGAACGAATTTCAACCTGTTCAATAGGTGATTCCTCAATAATCTGAGCAATTTCCTCGGTTATCTCTTCGCCTGCAGCAACAATAAGTTTTCCTGTTAACGGATGGAAAACATCGTGAACAGTGGTTCTACCCAGGATACGTTCATAAAGGGATTCAACCACCTCTTCGTTCTTCTTGATGGCAGTTGCCACTAGCCCACGAAGTGTACCACAGTCACTCTCGGTGATTATTACATCCTGCGATACGTCAACCAAACGACGGGTAAGGTAACCTGCGTCGGCTGTTTTAAGCGCTGTATCGGCAAGACCCTTGCGGGCACCGTGGGTTGAAATGAAGTACTCAAGTACCGAAAGCCCCTCCTTAAAGTTCGAAAGAATTGGGTTTTCGATGATTTCGTTAGTTGTAGCACCCGATTTTTGGGGCTTTGCCATTAGACCACGCATACCGCAAAGCTGACGAATCTGCTCCTTGGAACCACGGGCACCGGAATCGAGCATCATGTAGATTGAGTTGAATCCTTGCTTGTCCTCGGAAAGCTTCTTCATCAACATTAAAGTCAACTTGGCATTGGTATGTGTCCAAATATCGATGATCTGGTTATAACGCTCGTTATTGGTGATAAGCCCCATGTTGTAGTTCGACATAACCTCATCAACCTGAGCGTATCCCTCCTCAACCAGTTCGGCCTTTTCATCAGGAATGATAACATCGTCGATGTTGAACGAAAGACCACCCCTGAATGCCATGTAGTAACCCAAATCCTTGATATCGTCGAGGAATTGAGCGGTTTTTGAAGTGCTTGTTTTCTTAAGAACCTTACCAATAATTTCGCGAAGCGATTTTTTGGTTAGCAGTTCATTAATGTAGCCCATTTCAGCAGGTACGTACTGATTGAAAATAACACGCCCTACTGTGGTTTCGATTATTTGGTGTTTAGGCAGGCCGTTTTCATCAACAGTATTGATACGAACCTTGATGATTGCATGAAGATCGACCGCCTTTTCGTTGTAGGCAATTATTACCTCTTCGGGTGAATAAAAGATTGTTCCTTCGCCTTTGGCTCCCTTCTTGGGCTTTGTGATATAGTATAGACCCAGAACCATGTCCTGTGAGGGCACAGTAATAGGAGCGCCATTGGCAGGGTTCAAAATGTTGTGTGAGCCCAACATGAGGATTTGTGCCTCCAGAATAGCCTCGTTTCCAAGAGGAAGGTGAACGGCCATCTGGTCACCGTCGAAGTCGGCGTTAAATGCTGTACATGAAAGTGGGTGAAGCTGGATAGCCTTACCCTCAATTAAGCGGGGTTGGAAAGCCTGAATACCAAGCCTGTGAAGGGTTGGAGCACGGTTTAGCAAAACCGGATGTCCCTTCATCACATTTTCCAGAATATCCCATACAACAGGATCGCGCCTGTCAACTATTTTCTTTGCCGTTTTTACTGTTTTTACGATGCCCCGCTCAATGAGCTTACGGATTACAAACGGTTTATATAGCTCAGCGGCCATGTCCTTTGGTAAACCGCACTCATGCATTTTTAGCTCAGGACCTACAACGATTACCGAACGAGCCGAGTAGTCGACACGTTTACCCAAAAGGTTCTGACGAAAACGTCCTTGTTTACCCTTGAGGCTATCGCTCAAGGACTTTAATGGACGGTTGGCCTCGGTTTTAACGGCGTTCGACTTGCGGGAATTATCGAACAGTGAATCCACAGCCTCCTGAAGCATACGCTTTTCGTTGCGTAAAATCACTTCGGGAGCTTTTATTTCAATTAACCTCTTAAGACGGTTGTTTCGGATAATTACCCTACGATAAAGGTCATTCAAGTCCGATGTGGCAAAACGTCCACCATCGAGAGGTACCAAAGGGCGAAGCTCGGGAGGAATAACAGGAATTACTTTGAGAATCATCCACTCTGGCTTGTTAATGTGAGCCGACTCACGGAATGCCTCAACTACCTGTAACCTTTTTAGGGCTTCGCTTTTGCGCTGCTGCGACGACTCTGTACCTGCCTTGTGACGTAAATCGTAGGAAAGTTCATCGAGGTTGATACGCTGTAGCAGCATATAAAGGGCCTCGGCCCCCATGGCTGCAATGAACTTATTGGGATCGCTATCGTCGAGGTACTGATTTTCCTTTGGAAGAGTATCGAGTATATCGAGGTATTCCTCTTCGGTAAGAAAATCGAGCTGGTTAATGCCATCAGCAGCCTTAATACCCGGATTAACTACAACATAACGCTCGTAATAGATAATCTGGTCAAGCTTTTTGGCTGGCAAGCCTAAAAGGTAGCCAATTTTATTGGGTTGAGAACGGAAATACCAGATATGAGCAACAGGAACAACAAGGTTGATATGCCCCATGCGTTCACGGCGAACCTTTTTTTCGGTAACTTCTACACCACATCGGTCGCACACAATCCCTTTATACCTGATACGCTTATACTTACCGCAATGGCACTCGTAGTCCTTTACAGGACCAAAAATGCGTTCGCAGAACAAACCATCGCGTTCGGGTTTGTATGTTCTATAGTTAATGGTTTCAGGCTTAAGCACTTCACCGCTTGAACGCTCTAAAATTTCCTCGGGCGATGCCAAGCTAATGGTGATTTTTGAAAAGTTGCTTTTAACCTTATTTTCCCTTCTGAACGACATATTATTCGTGTTAATAGTTTGTTATGCAAGCATGGCAAGGGCTTTAACCCTTACCACGGCATATGAATTAATCCAGATTTACACTCAATCCTAAGCCACGAAGTTCGTGTAGCAACACATTAAGCGATTCGGGGATACCCGGTTCGGGCATTGGTTCACCCTTAACAATTGCTTCGTATGCTTTAGCTCTACCAACAACATCATCGGACTTAATGGTAAGGATTTCCTGTAAGATGTGCGAAGCTCCAAAACCTTCAAGTGCCCATACCTCCATTTCACCAAAGCGCTGTCCACCAAACTGAGCCTTACCACCAAGAGGTTGCTGTGTAATGAGCGAGTAAGGACCAATTGAGCGGGCATGCATCTTATCGTCAACCATGTGGCCAAGTTTAAGCATATAGATTACCCCAACAGTAGCCGGCTGGTCGAATCTTTCGCCGGTACCACCATCGTAAAGGTAGGTTCTACCAAATCGGGGTAAGCCTGCCATATCGGTGTACTTGGTAATATCCTCAAGGGTGGCGCCATCAAAAATTGGGGTACTAAACTTCACGCCTAATTTTTGACCTGCCCAACCGAGTACTGTTTCGTAAATCTGTCCGAGGTTCATACGCGAGGGCACACCAAGCGGGTTGAGCACAATGTCCACGGGAGTTCCATCCTCAAGGAATGGCATATCCTCGTCACGAACAATTTTTGCTACAATACCCTTGTTACCGTGGCGACCTGCCATTTTATCACCTACGGTGATTTTACGTTTCTTGGCAATGTAAACCTTAGCCAATTGCATAATACCAGCAGGTAGCTCGTCGCCTATGGTTACATTGAACTTCTTGCGCTTATACTCAGCATCAATCTCCTTCCACTTAAGGATATAGTTCTGAATAACAGCTTTAATTAGATCGTTTTTAGCTTTATCGGTTGTCCACTTGTTGGGGTTTACGTTCATGTAATCGATATCCGAAAGGATTTTCTGGGTGAACTTAACCCCACGGGGTACGATTTCGGTATCGAAGTTGTCGTAAACGCCCTGGCTGGTTTTACCATTTACCAGAGAGAACAGCTTGTCAACCAAACGATTTTTTAAATCGGCAACCTGCTTGTTAAACTCATTATCGAGCTTTTCGAGCAATGCTTTTTCGTTGGTTTTAGCCTTTTTGGCTTCCTTAGCGTCCTTAATAGAGCGTGAAAAAAGCATCTTATCGATAACCACACCGTAAAGCGAAGGTGAAGCCTTTAATGAGGCATCCTTAACATCACCGGCCTTATCGCCAAAAATAGCTCTTAAAAGCTTTTCCTCTGGTGTAGGATCCGACTCACCTTTAGGAGTGATCTTACCAATAAGGATATCACCCGGAACAACATTAGCACCAATCCTAATCATACCGTTCTCATCGAGGTTCTTGGTAGCCTCTTCGGAAACGTTAGGTATGTCGGCGGTAAGTTCTTCCATCCCCCGTTTGGTATCGCGCACCTCAAGGATATACTCATCAACATGAATTGATGTAAACACGTCGTCGCGGAGTAAACGCTCGCTAATTACAATAGCATCCTCAAAGTTGTAGCCTTTCCAAGGCATGAAAGCAACTTTAAGGTTTCTACCTAAAGCCAACTCCCCACCTCGGGTAGCATAACCCTCGGTTAGAATCTGCCCCTTTACAATACGCTCACCCTTAGTAACAATAGGTTTAAGGGTAATTGAAGTGCTCTGGTTGGTCTTTTTGAACTTAGGCAGTTTATAGCGTTTAATTTCTGGATCGAAACTAACAAAAAGTTCCTCCTCGGTTTTATCGTAACGAACAACAATTTCGTCGGCATCGACGTATTCAACCACCCCATTCTCTTCGGCCACAACTTGTGTACGGCTATCCTTAACAACTTGGCCTTCGAGACCGGTTCCCACGATTGGATTTTCGGGTTGAAGTAAAGGAACAGCCTGACGCATCATGTTTGATCCCATGAGCGCACGGTTGGCATCATCGTGCTCAAGGAATGGGATTAGTGAAGCGGCAATAGATGCAATTTGGTTGGGTGCAACGTCCATTAGGTCAACCGATTCGCTTTCCGCTAATGGAAAGTCGCCCTCGTAGCGAGCCTTAACCTTATTGTTAACAAAAGCACCATCTTCGGTAAGTGGAGCATTTGCCTGTGCAATAATCTTGGCTTCCTCCTCCTCGGCGCTCAGGTAAACAATGTCGGTGCCTGTTAAGCCAACCTTGCCGTTTTCAACCTTACGGTATGGAGTTTCAATGAACCCTAACTCATTGATCTTTGCGTAAACGCAAAGCGATGAGATTAGACCGATGTTTGGACCTTCAGGGGTTTCAATGGGGCAAAGCCGGCCATAGTGTGTGTAGTGAACGTCGCGAACCTCGAAACCGGCACGTTCACGGGTAAGACCACCGGGACCTAAAGCCGACAAGCGACGCTTGTGGGTCATTTCGGCCAGCGGGTTGGTTTGGTCCATGAACTGCGACAGCTGGTTCGTTCCAAAGAAGGAGTTAATAACCGACGATAGCGTTTTTGAGTTAATCAGATCGATAGGCGTAAACACCTCGTTATCGCGAACGTTCATACGCTCGCGAATGGTGCGTGCCATACGGGCTAAACCAACACCAAACTGAGCAGCCATCTGCTCTCCCACGGTACGAACCCTACGGTTGCTAAGGTGGTCAATATCGTCAACCTCGGCCTTTGAGTTAACCAGCTCAATGAGATACTTGATGATCTCAATGATATCCTCTTTGGTCAACACCTTAACATCGGGCGAGATGTTAAGATTGAGTTTTTTGTTGATACGGTAACGTCCCACATCACCCAAATCGTAACGCTTATCGGAGAAGAAAAGCTTATCGATAACGTCGCGGGCAGTAGCCTCGTCGGGTGGTTCGGAGTTACGGAGCTGCCTGTAAATATGTACCACAGCCTCTTTTTCGGAGTTACTGGGGTCCTTTTGCAGCGTGTTATAGATTATGGCATAATCGGAAATGCTCTGCGATTCTTTGTGAACAAGAATTGACTTCACACCGGCATCGACAATCAAGTCGATGTGTTCCTTTTCAATTACCGTTTCGCGGTCTAAAATGACCTCGTTACGTTCAATTGAAACCACTTCGCCGGTATCTTCGTCAACAAAGTCCTCAATCCAGCTTTTGAGGACACGGGCGGCCAAACGTTGCCCAACAACCTTGGTAAGATTAACCTTTGAAACCTTCACCTCTTCAGCTAAATCGAATATCTGCAAGATATCCTTATCGGTTTCAAAACCAATAGCACGCAGAAGTGTGGTAACAGGTAGTTTCTTTTTACGGTCGATGTAGGCATACATCACGTTGTTGATATCGGTAGCAAACTCAATCCACGAACCCTTGAAGGGAATAATACGTGCGGAGTAGAGCTTTGTCCCATTAGGATGTACACTTTGGCCAAAGAACACACCGGGTGAACGATGCAGCTGCGAAACAACAACTCGCTCAGCTCCATTGATTACAAAACTTCCCCTGGGTGTCATATAGGGAATAGTTCCCAGGTATACATCCTGAACCACTGTATCAAAATCCTCATGCTCGGGATCGGTACAGTAGAGTTTTAACTTTGCTTTTAGCGGAACGCTATAGGTTAACCCTCTATCCAAGCATTCCTCAATGGTATAGCGGGGAGGATCAACGTAGTAATCGAGAAATTCGAGTACAAAATTGTTCCTGGTATCAGTAATAGGAAAGTTCTCCTGGAAAACCTTGAATAAGCCTTCGTTCTTACGCTCTTCGGGGGTTGAACCCAACTTGAAGAACTCCATAAACGACTTAAGCTGAATATCCAGAAAATCGGGATACTCATATAGGCTTTTAGTTTTGGAGAAATTGATACGTGTGTTGTTAGTTTTATTGTGAGACATTGCGAACGAATTGGTTGAACTATAAAACAAACATAACAAGAAAAAGGCTTAGAATCTATGTGAATAGATTCTAAACCTTAGAACCATTATAGGTTAGGGCTATTTAAGTTCAACTTCTGCTCCTGCCTCTTCAAGTTGTGCTTTTAATGATTCTGCTTCTTCCTTGGAAACACCTTCTTTAACGGCCTTAGGAGCTGCATCTACTAAATCTTTAGCTTCCTTTAGACCAAGACCGGTGAGTTCCTTTACAAGTTTAACAACCTGCAATTTAGCACCACCAGCTGACTTTAGAATAACGTCGAACTGGGTTTTTTCAGCGGCAGCAGCGCCTTCGCCACCAGCAGCGGGAGCAGCAGCAACAGCTACAGCTGCAGCAGCAGGTTCAATACCATACTCTTCCTTGAGTATTTTAGCCAATTCGTTAACTTCTTTAACTGAGAGGTTAACCAAATCTTCTGCAAATTTCTTAAGATCTGCCATTTTAGTAAGTGTTTAATTTGTTCTCAAAATAATTTTACTGTTCCCTTTCAGAGAGTGTTTTAATAACACCCGATAGTTTTTGACCGCCAGATTGTAGTGAACCGATAACGTTCTTCGCGGGCGACTGGAGTAGAGCAATAACATCGGCAATAAGCTCGTTTTTGCTCTTCAGGGTAGCCAGCACTTCAAGTTGGCTTTCACCAACATATATCGATTCTTCCACATAGGCAGCCTTAAATAAAGGCTTTGGATGAGCCTTGCGAAAATCCTTGATAAGCTTTGCCGGTACATTACCTGTTTCGGTAAACATCACTGAAGTTGACCCTTTCAAGGTCTCGAAAATTGGAGAGAAATCGGTTGATTTGCCGCTTCTCTCTAAGGCTTTCTTCAGTAATGTATTCTTAACAACCACCAACTTTACCTGTTTCTCAAAGCAAGTTTTGCGTAACTTGAGAGTTACTTCTGCATTGAGTTCCGAGGTATCGGTAAGGTAAAAATGGGGGTACTGGTTAATTTGCTCGGTCAGCTTATCAATCAGTGCGTTTTTATCTTCCCTTCTCATAATAAATTGGGTCTGTGTAAACGTTATTAATTCGAAGCCGTGAGCGACTTGGTGTCAATAGCAATACCGGGGCTCATGGTAGTGGAAAGGTAAACACTCTTAATGTAGGTACCTTTAGCCGACGTAGGTTTGAGCTTAATAATGGTATTGATGAACTCAAGCGCATTATCAACAATCTTGTCAGGCTCGAATGAAATTTTTCCGATTGATGAGTGGACTATACCAAACTTGTCAACCTTAAAGTCAATCTTACCCTGCTTTACCTCCTTAACAGCCTTTTCAACTTCCATGGTAACCGTACCACTCTTGGGGTTTGGCATCAAACCGCGGGGGCCAAGAATACGTCCTAAAGGACCTAACTTTGCCATAACCGAAGGCATGGTAATAATCACATCCACATCGGTCCATCCGCCCTTGATCTTTTCAATGTAATCGTCAAGGCCTACGTAGTCGGCTCCAGCCTGGCGAGCAGCCTCCTCCTTATCTGGAGTGCAAAGTACCAGAACGCGAACGTTCTTACCGGTACCATGAGGAAGGGTTACAACACCACGAACCATCTGGTTGGCTTTACGGGGGTCAACCCCTAAGCGAATGTCGATATCAACCGATGCGTCGAACTTGGTGTATGTAATATCCTTCAACAGTGCGGCTGCTTCCGATAACTTGTAAGTCTTACCGGGCTCGATTTTCGACAGAGCAAGCTTCCTGTTTTTTGTCAGTTTAGTCATTGCGCAAATGAGGTTAAATGTTAATTACCCGGGAATTCTCCGGTAACAGTGATACCCATGCTGCGGGCTGTACCTGCCACCATCTTCATTGCTGATTCAACGGTGAAGCAGTTCAGATCCTGCATCTTTTCCTGGGCTATTTGTCGTACTTGCTCCCAGGTTACAGAGGCAACCTTTTTCCTGTTGGGCTCAGCCGACCCTTTTTGTTGCTTGGTTATTTCAAGCAAGGTTACGGATACGGGTGGGGTCTTTACGACAAAATCAAACGACTTGTCGGTATAGTATGTAATAACCACAGGTAGCACTTTGCCTGCCTGTGCTTGAGTTCTGGCATTGAATTGCTTGCAGAACTCCATAATATTTACCCCCTTGGAGCCAAGAGCAGGACCAATGGGTGGTGAAGGGTTAGCAGCACCACCTTTAATCTGGAGTTTAATAAATCCAGCTACTTCTTTAGCCATAGTGCGTTTGCTCTTTAATTATTACTCCTTTTCAACTTGCATAAAACTTAACTCCAGTGGAGTTTTACGGCCGAAGATTTTCACCATAACCTTCAGCTTCTTCTTCTCTTCGTTAATCTCTTCGATTACTCCAGAAAAAGAATTGAATGGTCCATCAATTACTTTAACTGTTTCACCAACGTAGAACGGAACATTCAACTCTTCCTCGCTGTCCACCAATTCATCTACCTTGCCAAGTATTCTATTGACTTCGGCTTGACGAAGTGGAATCGGTTCTCCGGTTTTTGGGTCACCTAAAAAACCAAGGACATTGGGGATGTTTCGTAAGATGTGAGGAATTTCACCTACCAGTGCAGCTTCAATCAGAACGTAGCCAGGGTAGTAGATTCTTTCCTTGCTGATTTTTTTGCCATTTCGGATCTGGTAAACTTTCTCAGTAGGAATAAGAACCTTAGAGATAAAGTCGTCTAGCTTCAAACGTTTAATTTCGTTTTCCACCAGCTCCTTTACCT
>LUYY01000063.1 GCA_001603415.1 Bacteroidales bacterium Bact_07
TCTAATGCTTAATTTTTCGAAGCGCAAAATTAAGCATTAGTTTTAAAAAATAAAACAACACAACCTATTTTTACTTGCCCCATTGTTTTTCGCCGCGTTTAAAGTTTTCAACTTCTTTGTCGCTAACCTTTGATTCGGCATGCCGTGCTTTAAGGGTTTCTATAACCCTGTTGAATGCAAGGTTACGGCTCGAAAGTAGAACCAGCGTGTGGTAAATCAAGTCGGCGGCTTCGTCGAGCAATCGCTCGTCAGAACCATTTTCGGCCTCAAGTGCAAGTTCAACAGCCTCTTCGCCTACTTTTTTGGCTATGCGCTTTGCCCCAGCCGACAATAGTTTGGCTGTATAGCTTTGCTCGGTACCGGTTTGTTTGCGATTTTCAATAATACCTTCAAGGTATTCAATAAATCCCAGCGTGTTACTGTTTTGCTCATTAAAGCAGGTGTCGTTTCCGGTGTGGCAAACAGGCCCTTGTGGCGAAACCTTTACCAGTAGGGTATCGCCATCGCAATCGGGTATTATTTCCAGAACTTTCAGAAAATTCCCTGATGTTTCGCCTTTTGTCCAGATTTGTCGGCGGGTTCGGCTGTAGAATGTAGCAAGCCCCGTTTTTCGGGTTACTTCTAGTGCCTCGCGGTTCATAAAACCTAGCATTAGCACTTTACCTGTTGATGCATCCTGAATAATTGCAGGTAGCAATCCGTTGAGTTTGTCAAAATTTAAATTAGTCATAGTAGTTTGTATTTGTTAGTATCTGATAATTATGTTTTTACTTTGCAGGTATTCTTTAACTTGCGAGATGGATAGCAAATCGTAATGAAATACTCCTGCAGCTAAAGCTGCATCGGCCATTCCCTTGGTAAGAACTTCAGCAAAGTGTTCGGGTAGTCCTGCTCCGCCCGATGCAATAAGCGGAATACCTATGCTTTGGGAAATTTTTCGGGTGATATCAGTAGCAAATCCTCTCTTAGTTCCATCGGAAGTGTGCGATGTAAGCAGTATCTCGCCGGCTCCCAGTATTTCGCAGGTTTTTGCCCATTCAAGGGCTTTAATGCCAGTTCTTTTAGTTCCGGCATGGCTAACCACTTCCCATCCTTTTTCGGTGAGCATTATATCAATGGCTACAACCACACACTGAGAGCCGAAGTAATCGGCTAAATTCCCAATTAATTCGGGCTTTTGAATGGCAGCAGTGTTTATCGATATCTTATCGGCACCGGCTCTGATTAACTTCTCCGCTTGTTCAACTGAGCCTATTCCACCGCCAACCGTAAAGGGGATAGCAATGGCTTTTGCAACATCGCGAACCACATCAATAAAGGTTTCACGTCCTTCAAGGGTTGCTGAGATGTCGAGCAGCACTAGTTCATCGGCTCCTTCGGCATAGTATTTCTTTGCCAGCTCTACGGGGTCGCCTGCATCGGTTAAATTATCAAAATTTACACCTTTTACAGTTCTTCCATTCTTGATGTCCAAGCATGGTATTATTCGTTTTGCAAGCATTGTAGTAGTTCTTTTAGGTTAATCTTGTTCTCGTAGTATGCTTTACCAACTATTACACCATCAACCTTAATCTTTTTAAGGTTGATGACATCGGAATATGAGCTTACACCACCGCTTGCCCAGAGAGTAATTGTGGAAAACCTTTGCCGCAACTCCTCATAAAGGGCAAATGCAGGTGCAGTTAATGTGCCGTCGCGGGTTATATCGGTAATGACGAAATGGTAAATGCCAATCTCAACCAATCGGTTTAATAATTCATCAACCTTAATTGTAGTTTGGTTTTGCCATCCATTTGTCTTTACTATAAAATTTTCACAATCAACGGCTGCAATAATTTTGTCATTTAGTGGATGGTTGATTAGTGCTCCGGTGTTTTTTGAAAGCATCGAGCCAACATTTACTTTCCATGCTCCGGCATTTAGCGCATCGGTTATAGCTGAAATAGTTCTTAATCCTCCACCAAAATCAACCTTCAATGGCGTGGATTTTACAACTTGTTCCAAAATATTTAGGTTTTTGGGTGAACCATTTTTTGCGCCATCAAGGTCGATAAGATGCAGGTGCTCCAATCCCATGTCGGCAAATGCTTTGGCTTGCTCAACCGGATTTAGGCCGTATTCCACTACCTTTGCAAAGTTGCCTTGGAAAAGCCTAACGCATTTCCCATCAATAATGTCGATAGCTGGTATTACTAGCATAGTTCGATGAAATTTTTTAGTAACTGCAATCCCTTTTTCCCACTCTTTTCAGGGTGGAACTGTACTCCCCAAAAGTTATTGTGTTGTACAGCAGCTGTGAATTCAACACCATAGTTACATTTGGCAATCGTGAAACTACTCTTTGGAATATAGTAGCTATGTACAAAGTAGAACCATTCCTCTTGATCCAATCCATAAAATAAAGTATTCCCTGTTAGTCTTACTTTATTCCAGCCCATTTGTGGAACTTTTAGCGGCACATTAAACCTAACCGTTTCAAAATCGCATATCGATAGACATTTAGTATCACCTTCTTCACTTCTAACCCCAAGTAGTTGCATTCCCAGGCAAATGCCTAATAATGGAATATTAGTTTTTCTAATCGCCTCATCAAGTTCGGAACGTTTTAGTTCATTCATGGCTTTGGTGGCGTGCCCTACGCCGGGAATAATTAGTTTATCAACCTTTCCAATTTCACTTGGGGTTGCAATGGGTATGCTTTTAACGCTTAAACTCCCGAGCGCATTAATAATGGAAGCCTGATTGCCTGCCCCATACTGAACAATACCTACAGTTGGAATCTTTTTCATTTGCTTCGATTTTTAAAGAATACCTTTTGTACTTGGAATATTGGTCCCTTCCTGTTTTATGGCCGATGACAGGCAGTGGGCAAAGCCTTTAAAAATGGCTTCAACCTTGTGATGGTCATTCTCGCCATCAAAATCGATATGCAATGTTATTGATGCCGAGTAGGTGAGCGAATAAAAAAAATGTTTTACCATTTCGGTTGGCATTTGACCCACATATTCACGGCTAAAGTTGCCTTTGAAAACCAAGTAAGGGCGTCCGCTAAAATCAATCATCACAAGGGCCTTGCTTTCATCCATGGGTAGAGCAAAGCCGTAACGTGCTATACCAACTTTATTACCAATGGCTTGTTTTAACGTTTCACCAAGCGCAAGTCCAACATCCTCAATGGTGTGGTGCTCATCAACCTGCAAATCGCCTTTACAGATAATATCCATATCTATACCGGAATGCTTTGCCAGCTGCTCAAGCATGTGGTCAAAGAATCCTATGCCGGTGTTAATTGTCGATTGTCCATTTCCATCGAGATTGATACTTACTGTAACGTCAGTTTCATTGGTTTTCCGGCAAATACTGGCTATCCTTTTAGGTTTAAGTATGTTGTAAACTTCTTCCCAACTGAATGCCGTCAGGTTGCCTGGTTTAATGGCATTACTTCCAAATCGAATGGCGCGGCAACCGATGTTCGCAGCAAACAGTTCATCGGTTTCTCTATCACCAATTACAAAGGAATTAGTAACATCAAAATTGCCATTAAGTAGATGTTTAACCATTGCTGTTCCGGGTTTGCGTGTGGGTAATTTTTCGGATGGTAACGAACGGTCAATTAGTATTTCATCGAATTCAATGCCTTCGGCCTTTAGGGCTTTGAGCAAAATGTTATGTGGCTCTCGAAAATTTTCCTCGGGAAAACTTGGCGTTCCAAGTCCATCCTGATTGGTTACCATAACCAGGTAATAGTCAAATTCCCTGCATATTCTACCTAACCAACTGAATACACCGGGCATAAAATCTAACTTATCGAGACTATCAATCTGAAAATCCACAGGCTCCTTAACAAGTGTTCCATCGCGGTCAATAAAAAGTATTGGTTTCATGGTTGGTATGTTTTAAGTGTTTCTATTAACCTTTGGTTTTCTTCAGGTTTCCCTACTGTTATGCGCAAACAGTTTTCACATAGTGGTTCATTACTTCTATTACGCACTACTATAGTTTTACTCAACAAGTACCTATATATTGAATTGGCATCGGTTGTTTTAACCAGTAAAAAGTTTGAGTCCGATGGGTAAACCTTTTCAACACATGGTAAAGCCTGCAACTTCATCTTTAACATCTCTCTTTCTTGGATTATTTGGTTTATAATGATTTTTGTTGATGAAGTCTTTTCCAATGCCCTTTCCAGAACCTTGAGCGATGGCGTTCCAATGTTATAGGGGAATTTAATTTTACTTAAAACTTCAATGATATTCTGGTGTGCAAAGGCGATTCCAATTCTTTCCCCGGCCATAGCCCAAGCCTTGGAAAAGGTTTGTAACACAATAAGGTTTGGGTATTTTTCCAGTAAACTCGTTGCGGTTTTACCCGAATAAAAGTCGAT
>LUYY01000322.1 GCA_001603415.1 Bacteroidales bacterium Bact_07
AGGGGGAGACTTCCCCCTCCTGGAGGAAATATGTTAAAAATTTCGACAAGGGGTCAGTATGCATTACTGATTATGACTGACCTTGCAGAAGCGGAAGACGGGGCTTTTATTCCCTTGAAAACTCTTTCTCATAGACGGAATCTTTCTGTAAAATATCTGGAACAGATTTTGATTCAGCTGGGAAAGGCAGGGCTTGTAACTGGTTCGCGCGGAACTAACGGTGGCTATAAGTTAAGCAAAAAGCCTGGGGAGTATACTGCTGGTGAAGTTCTGCGAGTAATGGAAGGAGAACTTTCTCCTCGTGGCACTTCGGAGAATAATCATCTTGAATCACAAGGAAATGACTTTTTCTGGAATGAGTTTGCAGAAAATATTAATAATTTTGTGGATTCAATTACGCTCGAAGAGCTTGCCCAGAAAAATAAAGCGTTCGTTGGGTATGAATACTGCATTTAACCTTCTGTGTTGTATCACCCTTTGTAATGCATTATAATAGAAGTAATACAGGAAAATACAAAGAGGTATACTATGGCAACTTGGTCAAATGCAGACTCTCTTTCTTCTTGGAAGAAATTGCAGTCTCTTAAAGGTATGGTTTCTGTAGCTGATGAGCTTTCGGGCGAAGGAGCAGCTGACAGAATCGCAAAATATTCTATCCCTATGGGTGGAGCTCTTACCTATAATTTTGCGGCAAAACAGGTAAACGAGCAGATTCTTAAAACTCTTGCAGAGCTTGCTGAAGAACAGCAGCTTGTAGAAAAATATCAGGAGCTTCTTGATGGTGCTGTTATCAACACTGGAGAGAAACGCATGGTTTTGCACCAGCTTACACGCGGTCAGCTTGGAAAAGATGTAATGGCTGATGGTGTAAACAAACGTGAATTCTACATCAACGAAGTAAAGCGCATTGCTGATTTTGCTAACGATGTTCACTCAGGAAAAATCGTAAACGAAAAAGGCGAAAAATATACTACAGTTTGTCAGATTGGTATTGGTGGTTCAGACCTCGGTCCTCGCGCTATGTACCTTGCCCTCGAAAACTGGGCAAAGAAAAACAAGGCTTTCAAAATGGAAGCACACTTCATCTCTAACGTAGACCCTGATGATGCTGCAAGTGTTGTTAAGTCTCTCGACATTTCTAAGACAATTTTCATTCTTGTTTCAAAATCTGGAACAACTTTGGAAACCCTTACAAACGAAAGCTTTGTAAAAGAGTTCATTAAAAAGGCTGGTTGTGATGCAAGCAAGCACATGATTGCTGTAACAAGCGAAACCAGTCCGCTCGCTCACAACCCGGACTATATGGCTGCTTTCTATATGGATGATTATATCGGCGGCCGCTATTCTTCAACTTCTGGTGTAGGCGGAGCTGTTCTCAGCCTCGCTTTTGGACCAAAGGTTTTCCAGGAATTCCTCGACGGTGCCGCAGAAGAAGACAAGTTTTGTCTCAATAAAGACATTACAAAAAACGCTGCTCTTATGGATGCCCTCATCGGTGTTTACGAGAGAAACGTTCAGGGCTATCCTGCAACAGCAATTCTTCCATACTCACAGGCACTCAGCCGCTTCCCGGCTCACCTTCAGCAGCTTGATATGGAATCAAACGGTAAGAGCGTAAACCGCGATGGTAAGCCACTGGGCTATGTAACTGGTCCTGTAATTTTTGGTGAACCGGGAACAAATGGTCAGCACTCATTCTATCAGCTTCTCCACCAGGGAACTGACATCATTCCTCTCCAGTTCATCGCCTTCCGCGAAAACCAGACCGGCGAAGATGTTGTAATTGAAGATTCAACAAGCCAGGTTAAACTCTGTGCTAACGTAACTGCTCAGATTGTTGCTTTTGCCTGTGGTAAGAGCGATGAAAATCCAAACAAGGCATTTGCCGGCGGACGTCCATCAAGCCTGATTTACGGCGCACAGCTTAATCCAAAGAGCCTCGGAGCCCTGCTCGCACACTACGAGAACAAGGTTATGTTCCAGGGCTTCGTTTGGAATATCAACAGTTTCGATCAAGAGGGAGTACAATTAGGTAAAAAGTTAGCAAAAGCTGTATTAAGTGGAAATACAGATGGAGCTCTGGCTGCATATTCGAAACTGTTGATAAAGTAAACAGCTTCGACCAAGATGGCGGGTGGATGATTTATTCAGCCACCCGACAAACAAGTTTGTCAAGGCTTTAAGCGAAGCGTGCCTTGACGAACTTGTATGGAGTTCAGCTTGGTAAGAAGCTTGCAAAAACAGTTTTGAGCGGCAACATGGAAGGAGCTCTCAAGGCTTATAGCAGCCTTTTAATCAAATAAAAAGGCTGCTAAACGAGTTTGTCAAGGCTTTAAGCGAAGCGTGCC
>LUYY01000323.1 GCA_001603415.1 Bacteroidales bacterium Bact_07
CTCTGGCAGGGCCGGTTGCTGCTGCTTGTGTTATTCTTCCTGAGGATTGTTTTATAGAAGGACTGAACGATTCGAAAAAGCTATCCGCAAAAACGAGGGACAAGCTTTTTGATATAATAAAAAAAGAAGCTGTTGACTATGGCATCGGAATGGTTATGGCTGAGGAGATAGATGAAATAAATATTCTGAACGCCGCGAAAAAGGCTATGACAATTGCTGTTTCCCGCCTTAAGGTTCGTCCTGATTACCTTATTATCGATGCGGTTGAGCTGCCTTTGGATATTGAGCAGCTTTCCATATGTAAAGCTGACAGCCTGAGTGTGTCAGTAGCCGCGGCATCCATTTTGGCAAAGGTGACAAGGGACAGATGGATGGAGGAAGCTCACCGGATGTATCCGGTATACGGATTTGATCAGCATAAGGGATACGGAACAAAAGTACATATTGACGCAATAAGGGAATTTGGCCCCTGTCCGATACATAGAAGAAGTTTCATAAAAAGTATTGGTGGATGATGTTTATGAAGGTTTCCGGTGATGCGGCGCTTAAAGTGTCGCAGGCAATGTCATACGCAAAGAAAGGTGAAATTTCCGTCGGTGACATATTTACGGGACGTGTACTCTCTGTTGAGGATGGATTATTATTTCTTCTGCTTGCTGACGGCAGCAAAATAAGCGCCCGGGTCATGACAGACGCCAATTATTCAGAAGGGGATGTATTAAAGCTTGAAGTAATTGAAGAAACGCAAGGGCAGCTTATTGTCAGGCAAACGGATAATAAAGGTGAAATCTTCCAATCTCAAAACAATATCGGAATGAATCCTGCTGATTTATTGAAATTGTTTGGGTCGCCTGATAATAACAGGTACATGCAGGCAGCAAAAGCCATTTTGGAAATGGGAACAGAGCCATCGCCTGAAATCCTGGAAAAAGCTGCCCGTTTACTGTCGGAAAAACAGGTTGATGATCCGAAACAAGCGGTATTCCTGGCTTATAACAAAATGGAAAACAGACACGATTATTTTCCAGTGCTGAGACAAATAGTCGGCGGGGTTTTTAACTTCCAGGATGAATGGTTAAGCCTGACTGACAATATTGGTCAGCTTGATGAGGAAACTGTCGTTAAAATTGCCAGGAATTTTCTTTTTGATGCAGCAATTAATGATACTGATGTTTCCAAAGCCGGCGAAAAAATCGCGGAGCTTTTACTGTCTTACGGTGAAACAGCACAAATACCGGGAAATGAATTAAGACAGATGGTTGATAGTTTTTTATATAACACATTCGCGGGCTTGTTTAAGCAGCAGGGCAAATTGAACCTTCCTGAACATCAGCATTATATGGAAGCATCCGAAGATTTTCCAGATAAAATTGATATTGCTGAAATAGCAGATGTTGCCGGAAGTAAATTATTCTCCGTCACAGATAA
>LUYY01000324.1 GCA_001603415.1 Bacteroidales bacterium Bact_07
GGTGTATTGTGCTAAATAACTTGTAAACTCACGCTAACAATAAGTATTTTGTTGCCTTCCTTTAAGGATTCCTGCCTGCGCCAGCTACGCAAGCAGTCTCCGTCAGATTGTTTCGGAGCTTGTTTTTTACGCCACCCTAAAAACGCATAAAAAAGAGTATGTGCAAAAACGCACAGCATAATGTGGATGTATGCTGCATTTTCAGTATTTTCACCTTTTCTTTTTGGAAGACGCTTTAGAAAAGCGGCTTGCTTCAGTTCTCTAAAGCCGCAGTTCTCAATATAGGATCTCAGGCGATACCCTTTCGCTATACCTGCTGCATCTTCTTCAGCAGGCAAACTGGTTAGTAGAACTTTCTGTTTATCAGAGGCAATCTCCTGCCCACGCCACGTAGTCACAACCACTGCATTTATCGGGCACCCGTTTGTTCTACGATTGTTTTTGGTTCCTTTAGGATTGTACTCCAGATAGGATGTCAATCCATTCACACCGTATCCACAGCAGGTCCCCTTCCCATACTTCCATTCTGCTTTTGTTTGTTTTTCATAAGCTTTTCGTAAAGCTATGGCATCATCACGAATTGTCATGCCTGCTTTTGCAGGGATAATGAAGTTAATGCCCAGCTTGTATTTTAGTTCCCAGAGATGGTTACCGTTTAAGAATCCTCGATCTGCAATAACCAATTTAATCTTTTCTTTTCCACAATTATGTATTCCCTGCTTAATCATGGGCAAAAAATAGTTGTGATCACTTTCATTTGCAGGTACAATATTCATGGCGACAATTATTCGTGATTTGACTTCGTAAAGGACGAATAATTTAAAGCCATGGATATATTCGTATTCGGGAAGGTCATTGTGGTGGCCTTCCTTCTTTCTTTTTGTTTTTCCACATCCGGGAAAATTCGGCTTTGTTGCTATAATTGTAGAATCCAATGCATATGTGCCACTTCGCAACAATCTCCTTAGTGATCGGATGCTGCCGTTAAAAGCATTCATAACACTGTTCTTGCAGTGTCTTTCAATATTGTCTAATATTGTAAATGAGTCCATAACACAAGGTAGTTTTTTTTATAGCCCCTCCCATGTTGATTGGCATCTCCTCTTTTACAAAGACCATTCAACAAGTTATCCACATTAAATCCAACCAGATTCATCGCTCCCATATCCCCCAACAGCCTTTCGCTTCCACGTATCGTTGGAATACCAATGATAATTTTTAGTATGTATAGAATTGTAAATAAATGTGGAGCCAACATTTTTCGTATCTGTTTGGCGGTTATTTTTTTGAGTTCCTTCATAACCCCTGTGTTCTCAAGAAACTTCATAAATGGCCCAATAAACGGCCAATTAGTATTGATAGCAATGTCAATTTTTTTGTCCTTTAGTGCCTTCTTCACTTTGTTTGCGTTTTCTACCACGTTTTTCTCCCACCTTTTTAATAAATTCTTTTGCATCCACTTCATTCAGTGACTGAATCCGGGTAACAAGCCCATTGATTTCTTCGTCTAATGACTTGATTTGAGCCCAATTCTCCTTAAATATTTTGTAGTTCTCAGAAAACTGACGAGCATCTTCAACCTTATCTGCTACACAAGATGTAGAGATCAATTTTTCACCTTTTCGGTTTTGATAGATCCAGGGAAAAGGCCCATGAAGTTCACCTGAAGCGCACTTGCAGTTGGGATTACCGCATCGGGTCATTCTTTCATAGAAAGAAGCTGTTAACAGTTTTCCCGATCCCATAATAATTTCAAGCAATTTCCACCTTTTTTGATTCAAAAGATAAATTTTTTGCCGAATTTGAGATAATTCTTCCATGTTCTCACTCCTCGTACGTTTTAATTACTTATATACACGTAATATTTTACCATAAAAATTAGCGGAATGCAATACTTTCTTAAATATTTTTTCCGCTAATACGCTGATAACCTATATTACAGGGTTTTAAGATTTGCTTTTCTTATAGCAACTTTTAAGAAGAAATTGTAGATCGGAAGAGCGT
>LUYY01000325.1 GCA_001603415.1 Bacteroidales bacterium Bact_07
TAGTATTTGTTTGACTCTGAAACCCTCTTTGTAGTAGAATTCTAAAGACGTGCTCTACGAAGGGGGTAGTTTTTATGAAAGTGTTAAGCATATCCTTACAAAAAGGGGGTGTTGGTAAAAGTACAATAACCGCCAATCTAGCCGTGGGTCTATCCCGAATTATAAACTCAAGAGAAAGAATTCTGGTAGTAGATATGGATCATCAGGGCAATTTAACTTATCAAATGTTGGGAAATCCTGCGGAGATTGATAAGACAGCTATCGAGCTTTTTAACGTCGAAGGAAAGTACAAGAAGACCGACATCGTTCATAACACCCGGTTTAAGAATTTGGAGATAATCCCCTCTAACCTATCTCTTAGCAAAGCAGAGCTGTACACATCTCAGATAATAAATGCACACACGAGACTAAACGATTATCTGCACCAGGTAGTTTTTATGTATGATTATGTAATCATTGACTGTCCTCCCAGTTTGGGGCTGTTCACTCTGAATGCTCTTATTTCTTCAGACTACGTTATGATCCCTGTCGTACCTGAAAAATACGCTGTTATGGCTGTCTCGCAGATGATGGAGACAATTAAAATAGCGCGGAGCTTCAACGACAAACTTCAGCTTGCAGGAATTGTCCCAAGTATTCTGGATATGCGTTACCGCATCCATAGAAGTACTATGGACACACTGAAAGCTAATTTTGGAAACCTCCTTTTGACTGATTATTATATTGGAACTAATGCCCCCCTGAAAGACGCTGCCAATGTCAAAAAAACGATTTTCGAATATGAAACTAGAGCAGCAAGCTATAAGCAATTTCAGAACCTGGCTCAATATGTATACAGGCTGCTGAGGGCTGATGAGAATGCCGAAAAAGGAAGTTAGAGACGTTCTGGAAGACGTTTCCACAGAGTTCATAGATTATTTTAAGAGCATAAGCGCCCCCGATAACGAAACAGAGAGCCCCGCTGTACCAAAAAATGCTGCAGCAGAAATCGGTGCAGCAGAAAATGGTGCACCAAATCCGATCGCTGTACCAAAAAATGCTGCAGCAGAAATCGGTGCAGCAGAAATCGGTGCAGCAGAAAATGATACGACACCAAAAATTGGTGCAGCAAAAATTGGTGCAGCGCCAAAAAATGCTGCAGCAAAATTTGATACACCGGCATTCGACGACACTCTGTCAACTGTCCTAGAAATACTCGATAATGTCCACCCTTATATATTGACCAGTCCTGAGCTTACCAACAACGAAAAAGTTATCCTTATGTACCTTTTTGATACTTCACTTAAGAGCGATTATCTTGTCCCCATAAGTTATAGAGAACTAGCATCGAAGACAAATATCACCCTAAATACTGTTATAAAAGCTGTAAAGAGCCTGGAGAGCTTAGGGTTCTTAAAATATACCAAAGGTTCAAACCAAAACTTATCTAGTAAAGCCGATTTGAGGGGACTTTACAGAAAACTCGTCTCGGACTTGGAATTATCTGTACAAGTGACTGATTTTTTAGACGCGTGGTATACCAAAATTTGCTGCACCAAAAATTGCAGCACCGGACGTATGTTATGTATGTATGTTTTTAATAATATAAATATACAGAACATACAAAACAAAGA